>DRGT01000021.1 GCA_011055585.1 Candidatus Nitrosopumilus sp.
AGCTAACCTTGCCCTCAAACTGTTCTTTTTCTTGTTCTAGGGAGCTAACCTTGCCCTCAAACTGTTCTTTTTCTTGTTCTAGGGAGCTAACCTTGCCCTCAAACTGTTCTTTTTCTTGTTCTAGGGAGCTAACCTTACCCTCGAACTGTTCTTTTTCTTGTTCTAGGGAGCCAACCTTTCCCTTGAACTGTCCCTTTTCTTGCTCTAGATAGCTAATCACTCCCTTGAACTGTTCCTTTTCTTGCTTTAGGTAGTTGATCACGCCCTTGAACTGTTCCCTTTCTTGTTCTAAAGAGATCATTTGCTTCTTAGTTTGGAGTGATTCCTTTTGCTCGTTTACAAGGTAATCATTATACCACCTTGAAAATTTTGAAAGTTTTTTTCTGGTAATTGTTTCGGCTTCTGAATGCAGTACATCTTTTTTACTACACATCACTATAGCCCATCTGATAAGTTCAGTAAGATTTCCTTTCGAAGCTTCTGGAAATGTTTGTTGTAAATCTGGTCGTTCTGAGTATACATTCAAAAGAGCAGAAAGAGGTTCGCTGAAAAAGTTATTATGTAATTGAATTATTCTCTTGCTTTTTTCATTCAACAGAATGTTTGATATTTCAAGAACTTTGGTTGAATTTTTATCTCGTGTATTTAAGATAAAACCTAACCCATAGCCTTCCCCACTGTGAAAATCTATTATTTCAAAACTGGGATACTCGGATTTAATTTTCTTCCAAAATTTGATTACCTCTCCAACATTTTTTTTTGGTCCTTTATTGATGTCATGAAAGGCGATTATTCCTTCTTTTCGCACCAATCCACGATACATCTCAAAGTCTTTCTTTACACCTTTGTATGTATGGTCACCATCTATCAAAAGGAAATCTAATTTTTTTGAATTAAGAATTCGTTTAGTTTTTTCTAGAGTACTTTTCTCATGGGAGTTACTTCGAATAAGATGAATTTTTTGTTTAGCATTAGCAAATGATTCATAAATCGACATATTGGAATTTGGATATAGTTCTCCTCCAAAGGCGCCTTGAGGCAAATCAATACTAATTATATTTGCTTTTGGATCCGCAATCTTGGTTAAAAGAAAAAACGTACCACCAGATGCTGTACCAATTTCAAGAAAATTTTTTGACGGATATTTCTTTAAAATTTTTAATAACGTTTTGATTTCTTCTTTTTTCTGAAGTGGTTCGATTGAAAAATTTCCATAACGAAAATTGAATGCTAAATCGATAAAATTTTCAAATGTACGACATTCTTCTGACTGTATTTTTAATTTTGATATTATCTCTTCATTTCTTGTATCATGAGTTACCTGCATAGGCTGTTTTGAATGAAAACAATATAAAATCTATTTTCATCTTTTCATACACTAATACGACCATTTCCGATGCCTCCATTTTAAAAAAACCTACTATTTCATAATAATTCAGATAAATGTAATCAAAAATCAAGGTATTAGACAATAGCGACAAAATTCGGTAAAAATATAAGAAAACTAACTCTTGATTGATTCAAATGGCTTCTGGACAACAAATACCACCCTGGCTGCAAGAACAATTAGTAAAAATGCAACAAGCTCAGCAAAATTTACAATCAATTATGGCTCAAAAACAGCAACTAGAATTAGAGCAACTAGAGTCTGATAAAGCATTAGAAGAGTTAAAAAAAGCTGGTGATGATGACGATGTCTATAAACACGCAGGCTCTATTCTCATAAAATCAAACAAAAAAGACCTCATTGCAGAGATTGAAGAACGAAAAGAATTGGCAAATACACGAGTTACTGTTCTGGGAAAACAGGAGACAAGAATTAAAGAAACAATAAAGGAACAAGAATCAAAAATTAATCAGATGGTTAAAAGTTCATCTTCAGGAGCTACTAGTTCTAATACTCCACCAAAACCACAGCCACCCAAATAAAATATTAACATACAAAACAAATCTTTCTTGTGAATCTTAACAAATTGCGAATAGTTATCGATGAGAGAGAAAAAAAGAGTGGGATTCCAGATCTGTTAAAGGCAGTTGGTGTCAATACTGAGATTAAGACTCTACCAATTGGTGATTACATTGTTGCACCTGAAACCGTTGTAGAAAGAAAAAGTATTCGTGATTTAATGTCATCAATTTTTGATGGGAGATTATTTGATCAATGTGAAAGGCTAAAAGAACATTTTCAACATCCAGTAATTTTGATTGAAGGCAATGTTGATGAAATTGAATCTATTACAGAAAACCCCTTAATTTTTTATGGTTCTTTGGCGACAATAGCAATTGATTTTAAAATTCCTATAATTCCAACTCCAAATGCTTCACATACTGCAAAATTGTTAGTATCGATGTGTTCAAGAAAACAAACTTCAAAGGGGCCATTTCTAAAAAAGATTAGAAAATCTAATGATACTCATAGACAACAACTTTCAGTATTGTGTAGTTTGCCAGGGGTAGGAGAAAAAACAGCAATACGCATGCTTGAAAAATTTGGAACTCCTCTGAGAGTTTTTACTGCCTCATCTACAGAACTTTCAAAAGTTGAAGGTCTTGGAGGTGCTCGTGCTAAAAAAATAAAGAAAATGCTTGAAAGTAAAAGCAAATTCCAAAAAAAATCAAATCAAAAAACCCTGCATGACTAGATCATTTGATGGATTTTTTCGTTAGTAATTTTCGTCGAAGTTTGTTTCCACATAGAGGACAAACAGTAAGCTTTGAAAAATTTTTGTGGCATCCAGGACAAAAATAAACCCAATTTCCTACATTTTTTATTCCTGATGTCATTACAGGGATTACCTGTAACCCTAGATTCTTTGCTACATTTGATACTGCAAAATCATCTGTGATCAATTCTCCGGAAAGTTCCAAGCTTAGGGCAAGAGATGATAAATCTTCTTTAGAAAGTTGTTGATAGTCTCCTGTTTTTTTTGCAGTGTTGGTTACAGATTCTATGAATTTTTTTTGAGGTTCTTTTATCTCAAGTCTTTTTGTTTCCAGTAATACTCCTAGTGCATCATGATTTTTTTTGATGTGTTTTATTTCTTCAAACACTGATGATGTAGTATAGTATTTTGATGATGATGCAAAAGGAACGCCTGCATAAAACGCGCTTGCATCTAAAACTCTAAAAACCAAGCTTGCTCATCTGTCGCAGTCCTCGTTTTTTCAATCTAACAAAGACAGCTGCTTTATTGTATTTTTTAATAATAATTGTTTCTTCAAAACCTGCTGATTTTACTACTTGTGCATCCATGATAATGTTACAATCATGTGAACAAATTACTTCGATTTTCTCATCTGGTACTACAATAGATTCTAATTTGTATACTGGTGCTACTGGCGTAATGAGTAGCACATCAAGACTCTCATGCAGTATTGGGCCTCCAAGTGAAAAAGAGTGTCCCGTAGAGCCACTAGGTGTTGCAATAATAACTCCATCCATCTTTTGTTTTACAGTATCATTTTGAAATTTTATTTCAATTTCAGCAGTTTTTGTTAAATGTTTTCTATTAATGTAAATTTCATTTAATGCTGGAGGAAATTCTTCTCCTCCACAAGATGCAACAACTCGTATTCTTTTATCAAGAAAAACCTTTCCAGATGTAATTTGTTTAATGGCATTATCTATTTCATCAATCGTTATTTCAGATAAAATCCCTCGATTCCCTCCTACATTAATTCCTAGTAATGGCGTTTCGTTTTGTAAGTGTCTAAATGCACGCAATGTGGTTCCATCTCCACCAAGTGTAAAAACTAAATCTAATTTTTTCCCCCTAAGTTCTTCCATTGATTCAACTTGTTGTGCACCTTCAACTTTAACTGGCGATACTGTAAATACTTGGGCCTTTTTTGAGAGCAGTTTTTTTGCAATCTTTTTTGCCGCCTCTTCAGATTCTTTAGAACCAAATTTGCTGACTAATGCAACTTTGCTTAATTTCAAACAGAACACTCTCTATTACTTCATTTAAAAATCATAGTTTTAGGAAGATAGATTGAGACAAACAATTAAGTATGAAAAAAGATTTGTCTTGTATGTTAAAATGGCTTATGTGCACCCCGAAGTTTTAGTTGATACCGAATGGGTTTCTAAAAATCCACCTAATGATAACAGAAAGATTGTGGAAGTAGACTATGATCCAGAAAATGGATACAAAAAAGGTCACATTAAAGGTGCTACTTTAATCTGGTGGAAACGTGACATCAACGATCCTATAGCACGAGATATCGTTAACAAAGAACAATTTCAAGAATTAATGGCAAAAAATGGAATAAAATCTGACACTGAAGTTATAATGTATGGTGATTTTAATAACTGGTTTGCAGCATTTTCTTTTTGGGTTTTCAAATATTATGGACATGAAAACATCAAGATTATGAATGGCGGAAGAAAAAAATGGGAATTAGAAAATAGAGAATATACCACTGAGGAACCACAAATTGATAAAACATCATACACAGCAAAAGAACCAGATGAACAACTTCGTGAATACTTGGTCGGTGTCAAAAAAGCTTTAGATGATAATAATATCGTTATGGTGGATGTTAGATCTCCAAAAGAATTTACAGGCGAAATCACTGCTCCTCCAGAATATCCAATGGAGCATGCACAGCGTGGAGGACATATACCTGGTGCAAACAATATTCCTTGGTCCACGGCAGTAAACGATGCAGATGGGACATTCAAATCAGCTGAAGAACTAAAACAAATTTACGAATCAAAAGGAATTACTTCAGATAAAAATGTCATTTGCTATTGTAGAATTGGAGAACGCTCTTCACATTCATGGTTTGTCCTCAAATATCTTCTTGGCTATCCTAATGTTTCAAACTACGATGGGTCTTGGACTGAATGGGGAAATATGATTAAAAACCCAATTGAAAAATAAATGAGTCATGATTTTCCAATCCTAAAAAAAGGAAGTTTTTATTTTATCAAAGATGGAGAAAACTATCTTATCATGGAAGATAAGACAAAACGGGGCTTGACAGTCAAAGAGAGATCAATTGATGAGAAACTAAACGTAGAAGCAGAAAAAGGTATGATTCACGACATGGATGGAATAGGACACTGGGTTCCTATTCGTTGGTTTTTTCCAAAAAAACAATATGACCTTGGGCAAGTACTTCAACACGCTGAAGCAATGGAAAAAAAGTACAACGAGCTTCGAGAATTGACTTGTCCGGATGATAACGACTAGATAAGATTTTTAAGCAATCTCAAATCATTAAGATCAAATGTCTCTTCTACTAAAAGACCGAGTTTACACCATGGAGACTTCTACTGCAAAAAGGGGAGTTTATCCTTTACACGGCTACAAACTTGGTCTTTACCGACTACCAATAAAACTAGACGAACCTTTAGAGATTCAATCAGTTCATGATGGAATGAAAAACACCTTTGAAATGGATACTTATGCAGACCGAATTTACGCAACCTACACTTGGAATGAAGAAAACATGCCAGATCCTGATGCTAAGGGTTATGAGCAAGTTGATCTTAGCGTTACAGTTGAGATAGTTACAGGAGAAGTTGTTGACATTATTTACCAAATTTTCCCAATTGAAAAATTCGGTGATCCACAATGGGTAAAGGATTATCGTAAAAAAGCAGATCATTTTGCTAAAATGATTATTGATACGATTTTACGAAATACCATACTTGCTGACAAGATGGTTGAGACTTTTATCAAAACTGAAAAACTTTCTGAAGCACAATCAATTAAAAAACTAGCAGAGATGACTCCTCTTGCAATTCTTGTTCCAGATGCAAAACCAATTCCTATTAAAAAAGAAGAACTACCCGAAGCCACTGGAAAAGTTGGACAAGCTTGGAAGGGGGATGGAATAAAACCTGGGCCTATAGATGTGGAATACAAATCAAAGATGGGAGCCTCTGCACCACATACAGTCGGTGGCAACACGATCAAGACATGGGGCAGAGAAGGTAGTGATAATGGAATAATGGGTGTATGGGGAGAATTTGTATCAATTGACTTTGATATCTGTATTGCAGATGGCGCTTGCATTGATGCTTGTCCTGTAGATGTTTTCCATTGGTTTGATTCTCCAGGTAATCCCGCATCTGAAAAGAAACCATTAATGGACAAAGAACCTGATTGCATCTTTTGTCTTGCCTGTGAGGGTGTTTGCCCACCACAAGCAATCAAAATATATGAAAAAAAGTAAAAATTTTCATTTTTAGCGAATTTACCTCACAAATATAAATACAAAATACGGTTTTGCCATTAATAGGATGGCAGGCAACCCTTTTACTTCATTCATTTTTGATCTGTTTATAATAGCAGCAATTCTCATTACTGCATACACGTGCAATTTTTATTATTTGGCCTTTCTCTCGGGGCGCCGAAAGGAGAGGCTAGATATTGTACAAATAGATGCGCCTACCATAACCATTCAACTTCCAATTTATAATGAAAAATACGTAGCAGCTAGACTCGTAGACGCAGTTTGCGCAATGGATTATCCCAAAGAAAAAATGCAAATTATGATTCTAGATGATTCAGATGATGAGACTGTTGAACTTTTAGAGAATCTAGTAAATAAGTATCAAAAAAATGGATACGATATCATACATGTAAGACGAGGTACTAGGAAGGGGTACAAGGCTGGTGCCCTAAAACATGCAATGACGTTTACCAATACAGAATTTGTTGCAATTTTTGATGCTGATTTTATTCCTCCAAAGTGGTATCTAAAAAAAGCAATTCCTTATTTTGCAAAACCAAATATCGGTCTAATCCAATGTAGATGGGGACATCTTAATGAGAACTATTCAGCTTTAACTCAAGCCCAAGCCCTAAGCCTTGACTTTCATTTTCTCATAGAACAGAGGGCAAAGAGTAACTCTCATTTGTTTATGAACTTTAATGGAACAGCTGGTATTTGGCGCAAAGAATGTATCGATGATGCAGGTGGATGGCACACTGCAACTCTCGTAGAGGATTTAGATCTAAGTTACAGAGCCCAAATGAAGGGTTGGAAATGTTTGTTTGTACCAAACATTGTAGTTGATGCTGAACTTCCAGTACAGATGAATGGTGCCAAAAGGCAACAATTTCGATGGGCAAAAGGCTCCATGCAATGTGCAGTGAAACTTCTTTTTGACATACTAGTTAAACGCAAAATTGCAATTGAAGCTAAACTTCAGGTATTTGTCCAACTTACAAGACATATCGTTTTTCCATTAATGCTGATTCAATTTTTGACACTGCCTATACTGTTGGCTTCAGACGTCAATCTGTATATTGTTAGTATACTTCCGGCGCTAACCATTGCAGCATATTTAGCAATGGGTCCGGGAGCATATCTTTTAGTAATACACAGTTTGTGGAAAAAAAATTGGAAATCCAAAGCAAAAGCTTTGCCGTATCTGTTGATTTACTCTATTGGGATGTCAGTAAACAATACCATCGCAGTTTTTGATGCAGTAATAGGAAAGAAAAACGAATTTCTGAGAACTCCAAAATACGGTATCATAAAGAAAACCGATGATTGGAGAGACAAGGCGTACAATCTTCCATTTACAAAGACTACATTGCTTGAGATATTCTTTGGAATTTATGGAATCATGGGAATTTTTATAGCGATTTTTTCTAATAACCCAATATTTGTTCCAATAATCGCTCTGCATGTCATTGGATTTTTCTATATTTCATTTCAGAGCATTTCTCATTCAAGATTTAAAAGAGACAAACTTCGCATCAATCACGTTCAGACAAAGGAAG
>DRGT01000022.1 GCA_011055585.1 Candidatus Nitrosopumilus sp.
GTATTACAAAATCTTCTATCATAAATCCCATCCAAATTACAAAAAAGCCAATGCATATTGAGAAAAACGCAATTGATAATCGAAATAGAGTAGGGCTTCCTGTATTTCTAAAACCTATGTATGACATTGTTCCTATTCCAAAGCCTACAACAAAGCCAATCATATTTAGAATATTTTCAAACAGAAATTCCAACTATGGTAAACAATCCTTGAAACTAATTATTTTAACATAATGAATCATTTAACCAGATTGTGAATCCCAATCATCTAAACTACCTGCAGTTTGTCCTTCGGTGCTACCTGTATAATCTCCAAGAATATCCGAATAAGTGGCATCACTATGGGCAACAAATTTGACATATTCTCCGTAGCTCATTTCTAGATTACAATTTTTACATCTAACCATTGAAAAATCAGGAGAAAGTTCAGCGTCTTTTTTACACTTTGGACATTTAATTTTCATATTTTTTATACTTCTGATTGTTAATTATTGGTTTAGGCTGAAAAAGTTAAAAGTAGTTTCAAATGGTTGATATCTATGGCCAGAAACTGCACAAAGTGTAAAAATCCCATTTCTGATGATGACCAATTAGATCTAGTAGGCGAAAAATATCCATGTTGCAACAAATGTTGGGCAGAGTGGAAAGAATATAGGATTATGGTGATGAATGAAATGAGACTGGATATGTCGATGCCTGATCATAGAAAGGCTTTGAAAAAACATGAGAAAATCTTCGTGGGTGTGCTAACTCCTGAAGGAGATATAGTTGATTACTCTAATGAGGACAATAGAAATCCAGAGACTAAACCCCAATCTGAACTTTAGCATTATCTGGAATCAAAGTCAATATTATCCGTTTTTTATCAGGTTCTAATCCAGATATTATATTAATAATTGATTTTGAAATAACAGATTTTTCCTTCTCACTCAAAGACATGAAAATTTCTAATATTCCATCCAAGTTAAAATCGATTAATTTCTCAGGCCATCGAACTGTCGCTAAAAAATATCTTAAAAACATTTCATTTCTTTGAAATTCATTAAAAGTAGCCAGAATTTCAAGCCAGGTTTTAAAGAGTTTAGAAAAATTTGGAAATGGTATACCTGGACCTGCTTCTAAAGCGTTAACGATTATTTCGTTTTTCTCATGTTCAGACATGGAGAAAAATTCTGTTAATCTTTTTTTCAAAATTGGCTTTCTTAAAAAGTCAGGCAAACTAGCAAGATTGATTATAATATTCCCTGCAAAATTTTCCTCTTTCAACATATACCCTCTAAAGATCTCAATATTAAATCGTATCAAAACACTTTAGATTAAATACGAGATTCTCAAGCTTTCGAATGTGCCAGCAACAGTTGTAGTGGGGGGATTTTTTGGAGATGAAGGCAAAGGAAAAATCATTTCTTATCTTGCATTAAATGATAATCCAACAGTCGTCGTTAGAGGCGGTGCTGGACCAAATGCAGGTCATACAGTTCGAGAAGGTGATAAGGTTTACAAAATTCGAATGCTACCAAGTGGTTTTTTGAATAAGAATGCTAAAGTTCTGATTGGTCCTGGTGTTGTAGTAAATCCCGAAGTTTTCTTAAAAGAAATAAAAGATTTTGAAGCTTCTGGACGAGCATTTATTGATAGACATTGTGGTATTATTGAAGAATCTCATTTGAATCAAGATTCAAAAGGTGAACTCAAAGAAAAAATTGGAAGCACGGGTTCTGGGACAGGTCCTGCAAATGCTGAACGAGCTATGAGAACTCTAAAGCTAGGAAAAGATATTCCTTCACTTTCTGAATATATTGTCGATGTTCCAGATTTGATAAATTCTGCTTTAAAAAATAATGAGAATGTTCTAGTTGAAGGTACGCAAGGAACCTTTCTTTCACTATGGCATGGAACATATCCATTTGTAACATCAAAAGAAGTTACAGCCTCTGGAATATGCGCCGATGTAGGCTTAGGACCAACAAATGTGAATGAAGTTATTGTTGTTTTCAAATCATATGTTACTAGAGTAGGCAAAGGACCTTTGGAGAATGAACTTGAGCCTGATGAACTTTCAAAGAGAGGCTGGTCTGAGTTTGGAACTGTTACAGGCAGACCTAGGCGTGCATCTGAATTTAATTTTGAATTAGCAAAAAGAGCAATCATGCTCAATAGTGCGACACAAATTGCAATAACAAAATTAGATGTACGCTTTCCTGACAGTGAAGGAAAAACTTCATACGATGATCTAAGTGTTGAGGCTAAATCATTCATAAAAAAAATAGAAGATGAACTTGGTGTCCCTGTGACAATAATTGGAACTGGACCTGCAATTAACCAAATTATTGATCGAAGAAAATAATTTTTGGTTAAGTTTAAGTTGGTTAACATTACAAACAATCTGTGGACAAATTACCTAGGTACATTGAATTAGAATCAACATTAGAATTTTCACGACTAGTTTGTGCATTAGAGCGTGCACCACGTGTGTCATTCCTTCATGAACATGAGGGAAAAAAAGTTCTTTCCGTTCAAATGGATCTTCTTAAAGAGAAACCAATTATCTATTTCACGCCTATTGAAAACTTTGGACATTATCTTTGCTATGCTATCAAGGCTGGAAAAGAAGAATCAGCCGTGGTTAATTCCACGACAGACACTGCAAAGCTTTACTCTCCAATTGTTAAAATCAAATCGCTCCCAGCCTCACTAAAAAATGGAAATGGTACAACAGACAAATATCATCCTATAGAACTTGAAGATGCGGCTAGCCTCGCTAAACTTAGTTTCGGCTTTGAAGAGTCTCCTTTTCCTCTATTTTCCTTCCCGTATAATGGAAAATGGCTTATGGGAGTATTCATGAACTTTAACGAAGATGGTTTATCCTATTTCTGTCACGTAGTTCTACCTGAAGAACCAAAAAAACCATTCTTAAAATACACAACTACTAATGGTACCCAACCTGTTTTGGTAGATAATCCAGAGGAACATGGATATTCTTATATCAAAATAATAAAATTGAAAGACACTCATCCTTTGGTCGATTATGACCAAGTTCAAAACTAGAATCAAGTTAATTTCTGAAAAAAAGGGTAGACTGATCTTAGCTAATGACTATCCACCAACCCAAAAAAATCTAGAATCAAAAACCATCTCAAACATCAAAAAATTAAGTAAATATCTTTGTGGCCTAAAAATTAATTTTCATCTGTTACTTCCACTTGGAAGTAAAGAAATTACCAAAATTAACAAAATTGCACACAAGTATGGTCTTGTAACAATTGCTGATATCAAACTAAATGATATTGGAAATACAAATGAAAATGCAACAGAAATTCTTTGGAAATTAGGTTTTGATGCAGTTATTGTCAATCCAATTATGGGAAAAAATAGTTTGAAAAAAATTATTGATTCTGCTCACAAGAAAAACAAAGGCGTGATTACTCTTTGCCATATGAGTGCACCAGAAGCAAAATTATCATATGAAATGAATGTAAAACATTCTAGAAACCAAAAAAAACTATATGAGTTATTTTTAGACTGGGCAATTTCTGAAAATGCTGATGGAATAATTGCCGGTGCAACAGTTCCTAAAATTATTAGCTATTGCAAGAAAAAAGCTAAAAACAACTTGTCAATTACTTTTCAAGTGATTCTAAATGTAATTTTTTTGCAACAGAAATTGGATTTTTAGCATTTAGAATTGTTCTACCAACAATAAAAAAGTCAGTACCAGCGTTTAATGCACTTTTGATTTTTCCACCCTGAGTACCAATTCCTGGAGAATAAATTGACAAGTTGTTTTTAGCTTTTTTCTTGCAATAGCTAATAATTTTAGGAACTGTTGCACCGGCAATTATTCCATCAGCATTTTCAGAAATTGCCCAGTCTAAAAATAAC
>DRGT01000023.1 GCA_011055585.1 Candidatus Nitrosopumilus sp.
GTTTTGGAGTAGGATTAATTGCAGGTTTGTTAATTTCTAATCCCAGACCTGGTTTTGTAACCATTCCTACTCCTTCCCCACCATCAATTTCAATTTGATTAATATTTTCATTCAAAGATACATCAACAATTTTTTCCTCATTAACCATTAATGCACTAATTTTTGTTACAGTAGAATCATCATCTATTTTCCATCCAAACTCTCTTCCTACAAGATCAACAGGAATAGTTTTGTTAACATCAGCTGCAGTAGTGATTACAGGTATTGCACCAAGTTTTTTTGCAATTTGTTCAGTTAATTCATTTGCACCTCCAAGATGACCAGAAAGTGCACTTATCACAAAATTCGTTTTATCATCTATAACAAGAACAGCAGGATCAGTCTTTTTGTCCTTGATGTGAGAAGATAACAGTCTAATTACGGCGCCAAGAGAAAACAAACAAATCAAAGCATCACTTGTTTTGAAAAGTTTTACAATTTTTTCAGAAGTTGATTCAGAATACCATTCTATTTCAGAAGCATTATCGGAGAATTTTTCTGGGGCAAAAACTGTCCAAGAGGGATATAGTTCCTTTAAAGATAATCCAATTTTTACTCCATTTTTTGTAATTGCGAGAACTGAAATTTTTTCCACAATACAATCATTTCTAATTTAATAAAATATCTTACTTTTCAGGATATCTAGTCAATATAGAGCCATCAAAATCAAATAGTACTACTTCAAGCACGACTTTATTTTCAGAATACTCTATCATATGATCATAAACCTTTGAACAAACTTTAATAAAAAATTCGTTTAGTTGATTCTCCTGAATTATTTCTTGAACATGTCTAGCTGTGTTAGCCTTTTTTATTTGTTCAACTAGTTCTTCATTTGCCCCACTATTTTTTGCGAGATCTGCAAGAAAACTCATGTCAACTTTTGAACCTTTAACATGGGTCTGCTTAACTCCCATTGCCATTTTAGAAAGTTTTCCAATAAATCCTACAACATATGCCTTTTTGATTCCTTTTTTTGCACATTGCTGGATTGTATAACCAGAAAAGTCTCCCATTGTAACAAAACAATGTTCAGGTAAGTCTACAAATGTTTTTGAAAATTCTTCACTTCTTCCACCAGTTGTTAACACAACCGTATCATTACCAAGAGCTAATGAAACATCTAGATTTTGTCTAATAGATGCAGCAAATGATGCAGTAGAATATGGAATTACAATACCAGATGTTCCAAGAATTGAAATTCCACCAATTATTCCCAGTCTAGGATTGTCAGTCTTCAAAGCTAATTCTTTTCCTTTTGGAACTGAAATTACAATTCTTATTCCATTTTTTGCAAGTACATCTTTTGCAATCTCATTCAAATTTGCATTAATCATTTGTTTTGGAATAGGATTAATTGCAGGTTTGTTAATTTCTAATCCTAGACCTGGTTTTGTAACTACTCCTACTCCTTCTCCACCATCAATTTCAATTTGATTAATATTTTCATTCAAAGATACATCAACAATTATTTCTGCTCCATGAGTTACATCTGGATCATCTCCTGCATCTTTAATTACAGAACATCGCGCAGAATTCTCAGTAAATTTACAATTTTCAATTTTAATTTTTATTGAATTACCTTTAGGTAAAGTAACATCTACACCTTCAACTTTTTGTTGTTTAATAATTGATAATATGGCAGCTTTTGCTGATGCTGTAGCACATGTACCTGTAGTAAAACCCTTCCTAAGTTTCTGTTTTTGTACTTCTTCCAACGTAAAATCAAGAGTATCTTTAAAATTAAATGTTATAAAATTCTCCTTATGAAAAATCAACAATTGCGCATTGCTATTACTGGTGCCAACGGCTTTGTAGCAAGAAATCTTCGTAGGATTTTGTATGAAGAGAAAATCCATTCAATATGTATTGCCAGAAGAAATTTTCAAAATTATAAATCTGAAACTAAAATTATCTCTGAGAAATATTCTACAAAATTAGTCACACAAATAAAAAATTGTGATGCCTTAGTTCATCTTATTGGAACTGGACGAGAAACTCGTGAAAATGGGTATCAAGAAACCAATGTAGAATTAACCAAAAAAATAGTTGAAATATGTAAAAAAGCAAAAATTAAAAAAATTATCTATAACAGTGGACTTGGAGTCTCAGAAAATTCAACTTCGAGTTATTTCATTTCAAAACTAAAAGCTGAACAATCAATAATTAAATCTGGTTTGGATTATACTATTTTTAGGCCATCATATATTATCGGAAAAGATGATCCACTTTCTCAGAGTTTAAAAAAACAAATTAAAAAAGGTACTGTAATAATTCCTGGATCTGGTAATTACAAACTACAACCAATCTTTGTAAATGATGTTGCAGAAATAATTTTGAAATCAATCACTTCAAAAAATTTTTCTAAAAAAATTATTGATTTGGTAGGTCCTAAAACTGTAAGTTTTAAAAATTTTGTAAAAATATTCATTGGTTCAAAAAAAGCAAAAATTAAAAAAATAAATCTAGAAAATGCTTATTTTGATGCGCTTCATAATCCAAAAAGCATTTTTGGTGTAGATGATCTCAACATCATGGTTGGTAGTTTTACTGGAAACTTTAGAACTTTAGAAAAAGTATCAGGTATAAAATTAAAATCATATGAGGAAATTTTAGATTCCAGCTGCCTGTCGTAATATGTTGGCCTTGTCAGTTTTTTCCCATGTAAATCCAGGTTCATTTCTACCAAAATGTCCATATGCTGCTGTTTTTTTGTAGATGGGTTTTTTCAAATCTAACTGAGAAATAATGGCCGATGGTCTCATATCAAAGTGTTTTCTAACTATGTTTTCAATATCTTCTTCAGGAATCTTGCTTGTACCAAATGTGTTAACCATCAAAGAGACTGGTTCAGCAACACCTATTGCATAAGCTACCTGAACCTCACATCTTTCTGCTAATCCACCTGCAACAATATTTTTTGCAATATATCTACACATGTAGCAAGCTGATCTATCTACTTTGGATGGATCTTTTCCAGAAAACGCTCCTCCCCCATGACGTCCAAATCCACCATAAGTATCAACAATAATTTTTCTTCCAGTAAGACCTGCATCACCATGAGGACCCCCAATTTCAAATTTCCCTGTAGGATTTACGTGAATCTCAATATCATCTTGCCACATATTACCACACACCGGCTTGATTACTTTTTCAATTAATGCATCTTTTATCTCACTGTTTGAAACACTTGGATCATGTTGAGTTGAAATTATAATGGTTTCAATTTTTTTTGGTTTATCATTTTCGTATAATATTGAAACTAGAGATTTTCCATCTGGTCTAATCCATTCTAGTTCTTTTTTCTTTCTTACCTCTGCAAGTTTTTTTGTAAGCTTATGAGCAAGCAATATGGGTAATGGCATTAGCTCATCTGTTTCATTTGATGCATAACCAAACATCAAACCTTGATCCCCTGCTCCTTGTTCCTTGTCATCTGTTGCAGTAATACCTTGGCTGATATCTGGACTTTGAGAATGTAATCTCATCATGACTTCGCATGAATCAGCATCAAAAAGTAAATCTGGATTATCATAACCAATTTCCCGAATTGTTTTTCTAACCAATTTTTCCTGTTCTTCTTTCCCAAAATTAGCCTTTGAAGTAACTTCGCCTGCAACTGCCACAAATCCCGTAGTAGTCAGAGTTTCTACAGCGACACGTGAATCTGGATCTTGCCTTAGATATTCATCTAAAATTGCATCTGAAATCTGGTCACATACCTTATCAGGATGGCCTTCCGTTACTGATTCTGATGTAAAAAGAAAATTTCTAGCCATAACAAACCCCTGAAATCAGAGTTCATTTTCTAATCTGATGAATAATACATTATTGCCTCGAACAATGACCCGACCATAGTTTGCAATAACTTTGTCATCACGAATCTCTTCAGCATCAGTCATTATCAAATTCATATAGGAATCAACATTGTCCATTTTTCCTTTGTATTCTACCTCATTTTTCAGTCTAACAGTAACTTTTTTCTTAGTACTCTTCTGAAGTGTTGTTAATGGTCTTTTAGCACTTGATTGTGACACTGATTTTTCACTTGTGAGCATACGATGTTATCCTGAATAAAAGCCTTGCCTAATAATGAAAAATAATTCCTTTTAATTTTGGATAAATGATATTGAATACATGATCTCAACTAGCATTGAAAAATTGGATCACTTTCTTGGAGGAGGCATTAAAAATGGAATCATCACTGATATTTTTGGACCAAATGGAACTGGTAAAACACATTTTTTGATACAAATTTCAATTAATTCCCTTCAACAAGGAGGACGGGTTTATTTTCAAGATACAACAGGCGAATTTAGACCTGAAAGAATGCTTGAAGTTATGAAAAATCATAACATGGATCATTCATTAATGGATAAAGTAATAGTAAGTAGAATTATTAATTCTGCAGAACAAATTCATGCATTATCAAAAATCTCTGAATCAAATTTTGATTTGATTGTAATAGACAATATAACTGACTTATTCTCATTTGAATATTCTAAAGATAAATTAACTTTAGAAAAAAACATTGCATTTATGAAATATATGCATGAATTATCAAAAATCACAATTCAAAATAACATACCAGTAGTCATCACAAATATGATCCGAAATATTGATCAGCATGAAACTGAAAATTTAGAAAAATCAATTAGCATATTTACTCATACTAAAATAAAACTATCAAAAAAAGGAACTAAATTCACTGGAAAAGTATACTCACCTTTTTCAGAAAAAATATTCAATTACAATATATCTTCTGACGGCTTGCATAATTCATCTTAATCTATTTAACCATGAAATTCTGAGATAGGTTATGGCTGGAATTTTTGATTCAATACCTATAATCACAGTTATTTTATTTGCAATTGGAATTGTTGGCGTAATGGTTTATGAAAGATCGAGGTCAAAACAAACAGAAGAATCAACTGCTTGATCCTGTCTTAACAACAAAATTTTCTAATCTAGGATTTCAACAGTTAACCGAAATTCAGAAAAAAGCTGTTCCAACAATCTTACAAAAGAAAGATTCATTGATTATTGCACCTACTGGTTCTGGTAAAACAGAATGTTCAGTAATCCCAATATTTTCTCTAGTAAAACAATCAAAAAAAATTGGAAAAATCAAAGTGCTTTACATCACCCCTTTACGTGCACTTAATCGTGATGTTTTTAGAAGAATTACTCGTTATGCAGAAAACGATGGATTAACAATTCAAATTCGACACGGTGATACATCTCAATTAGATAGAAGAAAAATAACAAAAGATCCTCCAGACGTTTTAATCACAACACCCGAAACACTAGTCATTCTCTTAACTCAGAAAAAAATATTAGATGCATTATCAGAACTTGAATGGGTTATAATTGACGAAGTTCACGAATTATTGCCTAGTGAAAGAGGCTCGCAACTATCTCTTAGTTTAGAAAGACTTCAACTTACCACAAACACTGAGATTACTCGAGTGGGATTATCAGCAACTATAGGAAATGAGGATGAAGCTGCAAAATTTGTAGTTGGAACAAAAAGAAAATGTAAGATAATTCAAGATACCTCAGTTCGAAAGTATGATGTAGATGTAAAATATGTAGATGGAACAATATCTGATGTAGCAGACTCTATTATTGATTATGTTAAAAAATTAAATCTCAATTCCCCCATCCTACTTTTTACAAACACCAGAGGTGAATCAGAGTTTTTAGCATCAATACTGAAAGAAAAATCTGACATCAATATAGAACTACATCATGGTTCTTTATCAAAACAAGTTAGAGAAGAAACTGAAACACTACTTAGAGAAGGAATACCTGGAATAGTTGTATGTACCTCATCACTAGAGCTTGGTCTTGACATAGGTTCAGTTGAATTAGTAATTCATTATGGATCACCTCGACAAGTATCAAAACTTGTTCAAAGAATTGGAAGAAGTAAACACAATCGAAATTCTTCTGCCCAAGGTTTGATAATTACTAATAGTGCTGATGATGAATTTGAAGCAAAAGCTATACTAGAACAAGTAAAAGAAGGAAATATCGAAGAACAAAAAATTCATGATGGCTCTTTAGATGTTCTAGCACACCATTTAATTGGTTTAACAATGCAATTGGGTGAAGTTTCAGTTGAAAATGCATTTAAAACTGTAACCAAGGCATTCCCATTTCGAAATATAACATTAAACGATTTTTCAAATGTATTGGAGCTTCTTGATTCAAATTATTTGTTATTTTTTGACAAAGAAAAAATGGTTTTTTGGAAGAAAGGAAGATCGTTTAAATACTATTTTGAAAATCTTTCAACAATTCCAGATATTTTGAAATTCAAAGTTTTTGATTCAGTTGGAAAAAAAATTATTGGTACCCTAGATCAGCGTTTTGTAGGTGATTATGGAGAGTCAGGAAATATTTTTGTTCTTAAAGGAATGCAATGGCGAATCCTCAATGTAGATGAAAAATCGTTCATTGTAAATGTTGAGCCATTCAGAGCAGGTAGCATTACTATTCCATATTGGGAAGGAGAAAACATACCTGTTGAGTATATCACGGCTAGAAAAGTTGGATTACTTAGAACTAAAGTAAAACGTGGTTCTTTGAAACTCCATAACGATATTCTTTCAAAATTAAATTTTGATTCAATACCAAATGAAAAAACAATTGTTGTTGAATCTGTAAAATCTGAAGGAAAGCTTGTCTTACATGCATGTTTTGGAACAAAAATTAACTCAACATTATCCACTCTA
>DRGT01000024.1 GCA_011055585.1 Candidatus Nitrosopumilus sp.
AGTAACGAAGGTTTTTTCTTCAACTTGGGCTTGAGAAATTATTGGAAATACAAAGAAAACTGTTGATACACCTGCAATGATCAAAATTGCTAAAGCCATATTTTTAGAAAGAAAATTTTTCATAACCTATGTTTGAGGCGTAATCCACTGAAATATAAATTTAGCCTAGGCTAACTTTTTTGCCTTAGTCTAATATTTTTACAATGGGTTAATTTTTGAAAAATGCATTTGTGAATTAAGTTTAAACTAAAGACAGAAACATGCCAATTATGCAAAGATCTGGACTTTTTTTGTTAATTATTGGAGTATTAATGATAGTAGGAATGGCGCTTTCGTTTTATGGCTCTCAAATAATTACTGAAGATCTAGTTACTGAGCAATCCAATTTAATTTCTGGTGAGACATTTGAAACAATTGTAGAACTTGATCCAATGATTTCAGAATATGGAGTTTATGTTGTTCAAACAACGAGTTTTCAAGAAAATTCAATTCACATAAAAATTTTTGATCCCTTTGGAAGTCAAATTGTTTCAAAAACTGCTGAATCAGAATCTTTTGAAGATGGATTTGAAATTTCATCAGGTGGTGAATACCGAATTGCTATTGAAAACACTGGTGATGAGGAAACTGTGCTTTTTTTAGCCATAGGTCATTTACCTGACACTGGTAAATTATCTGTTGGAATTATTGGATTCTACATTCTAATTGTTGGGATGATAGGGATTGCGGGATTAGTAATTTTGGCAATCAAAAATAGAAGAAAAAACAGGCTTAGTTAAGAAAACTGTCCATTTTTGTTAGTCCATCAGTGACTGAAGCAAAATTTTCATCATTCTCCATAATTTTAGAAAGTTTTTCTGCATCAACAGAATAAACGATTTTATTATTTTCAGTTTGTTCTTTTACAAATTCATACTTCAACAAATATGATAAGCGTTTTCCAACTTCTTCTTCTGAAATTCCTGACTTTTCTGCTAGATAGGAAGATTCTTTACCACCATTTTCTAATTCTGCAAGAATTTCAGAAGTAATTGGATCAAACAAACATTCAATTATTTTTTCTTTATCTAAAGATTCATCCATTATGATTACCAATTTTGTTTTGAATTTAAAACCTTTCTTGTATTAGAAAGATAGTCATGAACTAGAACCTTATCCATATTTTCTTGGTCAATATGATAAGTTTTTCCTTTCAACTCTTTTTCAAGATCTTGAACATAATTCAAAAGTTCTTCCTCTTCACTAACCACAATTGTGTCAATTTTGATTCCATCTCGAATGCATTTTTTTGCTTCCAGTAGGGTTCTTTTGTTAATTTTGGGGTCTACTTTTTTGTAACGGTAACAAAGATAGACTAGTCGTTCTGGACTGAAATCTAGATTCATGTTACGTTCATTTTTTATTTTTGAAATCAGAGAGGAGTCTGGAGAATAGAAATTTGAATAAGGTTTCTCAGAAACAATTTCATTTTTTTGTTGTTCATTTTCAACAAAACATGCACTAGGTTGACCATCAGTAATCATCACTATCCTTTTATTTTGTGCAGAATTTTTTTGTAAAATTTTTCTTGCCAATCTCAATGCTGCTTGGTAATTAGTATAATGTAAAAAATTATCATTTGCATCATATGTTTTCAAAAATGGAATATCAAAAGGATTAACTGTTGATGCCATTGATGCAAACCCTACCACAAAAATGGAGTCATTTGGGAAAAATTTTTTGTTAAGAACATAAAGGCTCCATAATGCCTTTTTTGCGGCTTCAATTCTACTTTTGCCATTTTTTCCAAGAGAGTATTTCATTGTAGAGCTTAAATCAATACAATAGACTACTGCAACCCTTACATCTTCAAGAGTTTCAAATTTTTCAAAATCATCGGGTTCAATTGATATTGGAAAATTAATTTGTGATTCTGTTTTTGAAATTCGTTGTACCGAATTCAGAAGTGTGTGAGGAGTGCTTAGAAATTTAATATCATCTCCTGGCTCAAATTTTTTTGTAGTGTCAATTGTAACATTTCCATCACCTGAATAGTTTGTTTCATGCAAACCAAAATCATCTGAAGTCAAATCCTTCATAACTTCATGAAGGATTTTTGCCCCAATCTCCAAAAACCCCTTATTTGTTAACCAATTTTTTTCATCACGAAGATATCCCTTTTCTCTTAGTAATTTTGTAATAGAAGCTGAACCTTCCTCTTGTTCAATTTCTTGAGTTTTAGTTTCTTTTTCTTGCTCTTCTGTTGGACGATTTAAATTTTGAAGAATCGAGTCAAGTTCATCCATAGTTGGGGGTTTTTCTTTCATTGCTTGTTTTGCCAAAGTTTCCAACATTTGCTGAATTTTATTCTCAGATAATTGCTCTTCTGACTTTGATTTTCCTTTTTCTTTTTTGCTTGAAAAATAAACTAGATTTTTCGTGTCAAGCCGAGACATAGCCAGCCTCATTTTTATCTAAAATCTTTGGTGTTGTCCAGCACAAGCCCTCAAGAATAATTTCAACAAGAGCCGAACGCAATTCATCTTCTAACTTTTCTAATAATTCTACATTCTGGGTATTAATTTTGTAGTGTTCAACTTGTTGCTTTAAGATGTCTTGAGAAGACTTGATAGTTTCTATTTTTGATTCAACTAAATTCTTCAAATTTGAAAATTTTTCAAGTTGGTTACTATATGAGGTTTGACCATTTTTCCAGATAAAATTTTGTGAGACTTGAAAGGTTTTTTCTACAAATTCTTGTTTAATTGTTTCAAGTAATGTATTATCAACGTCTTCTAAATATTCTAAACATATTTCTTTAATTGATTCATTTAATAATTCGTTAAAGATTTTTTCACGATTTTTTATTGTATCATCTAATTCTGAAAGTTCGAATTTAATTACTTGCGTGAGACAGTGTGTATCAGAGATACGAGGTACTGATAAAACTTTCTTTGAAAGTGCTCTAGTTCTTTCAGATTCTCCTACCAACAATTCTAGTCCATGTATTCCTAATCTTACACTGACACCCTTTTCCTGATTAATTTGTGTTGAATTTCTCATTTTTTGAGTAACCATAGCCAAAGTTTTCAATAATGAATCTGAGATTAACGATTTTGAGAGATTAGCTTCTTGAAGAATTATCATCATTTCATCTTCAATGGTTTTAGGATAATGGGTGTGTATGTGACTCTTTAGTCTATCATACAATGGTTCGATAACTTTTCCAGAATGAGTATAATCAATAGGATTTGCTGTTGCAAAAAAAG
>DRGT01000025.1 GCA_011055585.1 Candidatus Nitrosopumilus sp.
TTACAGTATAGATTTGTCTCGAACTAAAATCAAAATTAAACTATTTTAGAAATTTTTTCAATGACTTCGTTAGGATTTTTGCCAAAGACCAAAATCATAGACTCCTTTCCCAAATCTCCCTTATGATAAATAACATCTGGTGGTCTAGAAACATTCCTAATTGCGTTTTTTATCCCCCAAGAAATTGTAAAGTTTTCTTTGGCCTTTATTTTAGCTGGTTCTTTGAGACGATCATAGCTTAAGATCCTTAGTCCATTCTTTTGAAATTTTTTTACAGTTTTTTCATTAAATTTTATGTTCGCAGCTGAGCGAATAGCAGGAAATTTTTTACTAATTGTAATGACTGCGTTTCCAATATGCCTTGAACCACCATATTCGAAATTACCTACAACTTGAATTGTTTTTCCATCTTTTACAATTCTACCTGAAACTCCAACAACATCCTTGATTGATTTTGGATGTTTTTTTGAAAAAACAAAATTAGTTTGAACCTCTGGAATAAATAAATAAATATTTTTAATCTGTGTGAACTGTTTTACTGAATTTTTAAGATTTATTTGAATAGGATCACTTTTTCTTATTTTTGTAATTGGAATTCCTTTTCCTGTCTTTTCAGCATTTTTAATTGATTGAGTAGTGTAGTCTTGCGCAAACTTTGAAGAATCAGTGATGTTTTTTCCATTAGAAATACAAAATGCAAGTGTAGAAGAAAATGTACAACCACTTCCATGATTTTTCATTGATAATTTTTTACAAGAAATAAAATTAGATCTCTTACCTTCTAAGATAAAGTCGCTAACCTTATCTTTACTAAACTGGATACCAGTAATTATGACATTTTTTACCCCAAACCTTCTAATTTCTTTTGCACAAATTACCAAATCTTTTTTTGTTCTAATCTTAATTTCTGACAAAGCCTCGGCTTCGGATTTGTTTGGAGTAATGACATATCCTAATGGTATTAGCAATTTTTTGTAATCAGAAATAGAACTTGAAGTCATCAAAACCCCTCCAGTAGTTGATTTTATCACTGGATCAAGAACAATTGGAACATCTATTTTTCGTAATTTTGAGTTTATGGCTTTGATAATGGAAGAATTGTAAACCATTCCAATCTTTATTGCACCTACTTTGAAATCAGACAAAATGGATTCAATTTGATTTCCAATCATTTTTGGAGAAATTGGCTCTACACTAGAAAGTTTTCTTGTATTTTGGCTAGTAATTGCAGTTACAACTGTAAAGCAATTTCCATCTAATGAAGAGATTGTTTTAATGTCATTTTGTATTCCTGCACCTGAGGAAGGATCAGAGCCACCTATTGAAAGTACATTCATTTTATTTCATGAAAAACTATGGTTAATATTCTAATCAATTTTTGCTGTAACTTTTTTAGTAATTTTTATTATGATACTTCTTTAGCACATTTGTCTGAACAAAAAGCAGAACTCATTCCTTGAAATTCTCTTCCACAATGCCTACATTCCTTTATCAACCTCATACCTATCCCCATATTATACAGCGATCTATAATATAACAACGATCCAAAATAGCAATATAGTGGTAATTTTTAGTCGATCAATTTTGTATTCGTTTAGTCGTGATTGTTTAAATTTGGCTTAGAGGTAGATAGTCTATCATGACTACACAGATGAGTGCAGCAAGACGTGGTGTTGCTACTGAACAAATGAAATTAGTTGCAAAAGATGAAGATGTAACTTTAGATTGGTTAATTCCAAAAATTGCAAAAGGTTCAATCATAATTCCTAGTAACAACGTTAGACCTCAAAAAATTCATAATGTTGGAATTGGAAAAGGTTTGAAAACAAAAGTTAACGTAAACATTGGAACTTCAACCTTGAATGTACATTTGGAAGAAGAGGTAGAGAAAGCAAAGGTTGCCGTAAAATATCACACTGATACAATTATGGATTTGAGTGATGGTGGAGATATAAAAGAAATCAGAAAAAAACTACTTGATGTGGCTCATGTGACATTTGGAACTGTTCCAATTTATGAAGCATATAATCACGGAGTTGAAGTTCATAAGAATCCAATTGATTTATCTGAAGATGATTTTCTAAACGCATTTGAAAATAATGCAAAAGACGGCGTCGATTATACCACAATTCATGCTGGAATTACCAAAGACATTGCAAAAAGAATTCTAAAGGTTCAACGATATGGTGGAGTGGTAAGCAAGGGAGGAACAATTACTGCTGCATGGATGCTAAAATACGATAAAGAAAATCCCTACTTTTCACATTATGACTATCTAATTGAGATGGCTAGAAAATACGATGTGACTTTTAGTCTTGGTGACGCTCTAAGACCTGGCTCTATTTTAGATTCTCATGATGAGCTTCAAGTTGAGGAAATGATCAATGTATCTCGTTTAACAAAGCGTGCTCATGAAAAAGATGTTCAGGTGATGGTTGAAGGCCCAGGCCATGTGCCTCTAAATGAAGTGGCTGCAAATGTTAGGTTGGCAAAATCCTTGATAGGTGATGTGCCATATTATGTACTTGGTCCATTAGTTACTGATATTGCATCTGGCCATGATCATATTGCAAGTGCAATTGGAGCTGCAGTTTCAGCAAGCGAAGGCGTAGATTTATTGTGTTATCTTACTCCTTCAGAACATCTTGCACTTCCAAATGCTGAAGAAGTAAAAGCTGGATTAATTGCTTATAGAATTGCAGCACATGCTGGAGATTTGGTAAAACTTAGAGATAAAGCAATAAAATGGGACATGAAAATGACTGAAGCTCGTCGTACACTTGATTGGGAAACACAATTAGCATTATCAATTGATCCTGAAGAGGCTGCAAAAATTCACAGTAGAACTGGACAACATCCTGGCAACAACGTTCCTTGCACTATGTGTGGCGGGGCATGTGTTTACCTTATGTTACCACAACAAAGAAAATATAAAAAAGAAACTGAAAATCTACAACAAACTGAGTAATACTTTTTCCAAATTTGTAACTGTTTTGTAATTATTTAGTTCATCAGCTGAAATCCATTTATACTCTGAATTTTCCCAATTCAGCTTTATCTCTGGATTGTTTGCTCCAAACAAAAATGGAAAAATTTCCCATTCGTGGTTCTTGTATTGAGGTGATACCACTCGCATTCGCTCTGCAGTTTTTAGTAATTTTACCTGATCTTCTTTAATTCCTAATTCTTCAAAAATTTCAATTTTTGCTCTTTGGAGTGGTTCTTCATTCTTTTCAATTATTCCGCTGATTCCTGCCCAAAGACCTTTCATACTTTTCACCTTTTCACTTCTTTTTAAGAGGAGAAATTTTTCATTACTAGTAATAAATGACGTAACAATTTTGGTCGAACGCATAATAATTACTTCTTTTCAATTGCATTTACCATAGTCGTTAGTTTCTTGTATGATAATTCTAAACTTGTATTTTCAGCCAATCGCTCTTGGACCGATTTTATATAGTTTACAACCTCTTCAGTTTTACCTTCTTGTACAGCTGTTAGCAACCTACCTATATCCTTCCAAAACTCTTCTGCAAACCTTCTAATTTCTGGATTTGCGATTATAGTTTCTATTAGTTCTGGGGATTCGGTCATAATACTTTCAGCTAGAATCTTTTGTACCTTGAATGTTGTCCCCGACATTTTTTCAGTTAATGAAATCTTTTCATCTTTTGATAATATGTTTGCAAAAACTAAATTCACCAAATGAGTTAATCCTAGAATGACTGCAATTTTTTTATCATGTTCAGCAGAATCTATAGTTACAAAATTAGCTCCAGGGAAAAGTGATCTTGCTACTGACAGTTCATTTTTTGCATCTTTGACTGGTATTGAAATAATGTTTTTACCTTTGATTTTTTTTGTACCTGGTCCAAACATTGGATGTATGCAAATTGGATTTATTTTGGAAGGCATTTTTGAAAGAGATGTAATTGTTTTAGATTTTTGTGATGAAATTTCAATAAGATATGTTCCACGTTTCATTTCTTTTGCAATTAATCTAATAATTTCTGGTGTTCTTCTTGTTGGTGTACACAAAATCACATAATCAGTATTCAATATTGATCCAACTAGAGAATCTGATTTTATTATTGATTTGCTAGAAATTTTTACTTCTGAATCATAACCGGTTACTTCAAATCCACTTTCAGAAAAGAATTTGGCAAACCATTGGCCCATCTTTCCCCCAACTCCAATTATTGTAATTTTTTTAGCCAATTCTTACTCCTTTAGAATATTCTGAAGTATAGACATGCCTTCAATTAGTGCCTTTTCGTCCTGACAAGCAGAAATTCGAATAAAATCTCTACAATCTCCAAATCCCTCACCAGGCGCTACTGCAAGTCCACGGTCCAGTAATGAATTTGCAAACTCAGTGCCATCAAATCCATCCTTTGGAACTTTAGCAAAAAGGTACATTGAGCCGTCTGGTTCTATAAATTCAAGTCCAATGTCTTTTGCTTTTTGTATCAATACTTCAAGTCTAGATTTTACGATATTTGTATTGTTAGAAGTATCAGCATTCAATGCTTGAAGTGCCACAAATTGAATAGGTTCTGACACATTGGTGAGACATAATGCTTGTAGCTTTGACATTTTGTCTATAATTTCTGGATTTGAAATTGCATATCCTATTCTAAATCCAGTCATTGCGTGAGATTTTGAAAATGATTGAGTAACAATACTTTTTTCATAATTGTATGAAAGAATACTTTTCCAATCTTTGTATGAATACTGTGCATAGATTTCATCACTCAAAACAAACAAATTGTTTTTTCTTGCAAGATTAATTATCTCATCTTGTAGATTTATTGGAAGGATTTTTCCAGTTGGGTTGTTTGGATAGTTAAGTACTATCATTTTTGTGTTTGAATTACTTGCATCCTCAATTTTCTTAATGCTTGGCTCCCATTTACTTTCAAGAGTTGTCTGAATTGATCTCACCTTAACTCCAGCATTTAATGCACAATCTTTGTATGCTGGCCAAGCAGGTTCAATAACAATTATCTCGTCTCCTGGATTTAGCAATGTTGTAATTGCTAAGAAAACAGAAAAACGAGCTCCTGGTGAGACAAGAATGTTTTCTTGTGTAGTATTTACATCGAATGTTTCAGAAGTTTTTTTTGCCAGAGCAGAACGAAATTTAGGCAAACCTTTAGCTTGTCCATATTTTAGAAATCCTTCATCATAGACTTTTTCTAAAGCAGTTTTTACTTCAATTGGTGGTAAAAAATCAGGTTCACCTACTTCCATATGGATAATTTTTTTCCCTTGCTCTTCTAGGCTCTTTGCTTTTAGGAAAATTGAAAGATGTGTCTGTTTATTTGTAGATTGAACTTTAACTGATTCATTTAGTAGAAAATTTAGAAATTTTGTTCCTATGGGTTCTTCCAAACCCACTTCATTACATAAGGAAACTACTTTGTTTCGTAAGTTTTCTTCTCTAGATTCATCAGTAACTTGCTTTCCCAGGTTTTTTTTAATCTCGCCAATTTCTTTGGCAATTTGCATTCTAGCCTTCAATAACTTAATCATCTCTAGAGTAATCTCGTCCATTTTGTTACGTAATTGGTCTATGTCTGACATTTTCAGAGAACTGGTTTTATGAAGCCACCTTGTAATGCAAGATCTGCAAGAGTGAGAGAAACCATAGAGTCAACAACTGGTGGTGCTCTTGGCACAACACACGGATCGTGTCGTCCTTCAACTTTCAAAATTGTTGGCTTTTTTGTTTTAATGTCTATTGTTAATTGTTTTTTTGAAATAGAAGATGCAGGTTTGAAAGCAACTCGCATAATAATTGGCATTCCAGTAGATAATCCACCTAAAATTCCACCAGCATTGTTTGTTTTTGTAATGATTTTTCCTTTTTTCATAATATAGAGATCATTATTTTGTGAACCAAAACTACTAGAACCCTCAAATCCTGAACCAAACTCTACTCCTTTTACAGAAGGGATCGAAAAGACTGCTTTACTGATATCAGATTCTATGGAATCAAAAATTGGCTCACCTATACCAACTGGCAAATTAGTTGTAATCGATTCTAATATTCCACCAAGAGAGTCACCTTTTTTTCGTGCAGCAAGAATTGCAGTTTTCATTTTTCTTGCTGAGGTAGCATCAGGACATCTAACATCATTTGAATAAATTGATTTTAACATTTTTGTAGAAGGAGTTTTTGCCATCCTTGTTTTTCCAATTTGAATAGTGTAAGAATATGTTTCAATTCCTAAAGTAACTTTGAGTAATTTTCGTGCAATTGCACCACCCATAACAAGGGTTGCAGTTAATCGTCCTGAGAATCTACCTCCACCACGATAATCATTTAGTTTTTTGTACTTTATCATGGCGGGAAAATCTGAATGTCCTGGTCTTAGCTTTGTCTTAAGACTATCATATGCACGCGAATCATGATCTTTATTCCAAATTATCATAGTTATTGGTGCAGCAGTAGTATGTCCTCTAAAAACTCCTGAAAGAATTTCGACTTTGTCTCCTTCTTTTCTTTGAGTCGTGATGACTGACTGGCCTGGGCGTCTCACATCAAGCATTTTTTGAATGTCTTTTTCTTGTAGGTCCAATCCTGCAGGGCAACCATCTAAAACGGCACCCACACAACTACCATGACTTTCTCCAAAACTTGTTAAAACTAGTCTTTTACCAATTGAGCTACCTGACAATAATTTAGTTACATTTAACGATGCTTATAATTCCTTATGCGACTACTTTATTTTTCCACCTATGGCATTCACATCATCAATGAAATTAGGATAAGAAACATTCACCGATTCTGCATCAGTTACAATACAATTACCAACGTACATTCCTGCAATACAAAATGTCATAAACAATCTATGATCATTTTCAGAGTTTAGGTTTGCACCATTAAGCTCATCTGATGAATGTAAAATTAATCCATCTTCTTTTTCTTCTACTTTGATTCCAAGTTTTTGTAGTTCTCTTGCAAGTATTACAATTCTATCAGTTTCTTTGTATCTCGCATGCTTTACATTAAAAATTTCAATAGGATTTGTTGTTTTTAATGCAAGAATAGAAAGTGGTGGTAAAAGATCTGGTGTATTATTTAGGTCAAATTTTCCACCATCTAATTTTTCTGGAGATTTTACAGTAATGATGTTACCATTAATATCAACATCTGCCCCTAATTTTTTTAAAATCTCAATAAAGTACTCATCACCTTGAGGTAAATCACTTAATGTAGCTTCAATTTGCAAATTATCTCCAATTAGGACAGAAGCTGAAAGAAGCAAAGCTAAACTTGAAAAATCTGATGGAATAGTCACTGAAGAAGAGTTGTATGTTTGGTTGTTAATTGAATATTTTTTGTAGGGAATTTCAGTTTTAACATCAACTCCAAATTTTTTCATTATAGAAATGGTTGCATCAAGATATGGTTTTGAAACCAAATCCCCTTCAATATTCAAAATTATTCCATTTTGTGATAATGGAGCTGTAATCATCAATGCCGAAATAAACTGACTAGAAATATTTCCGGGAATGGACAGTTCGCCACCTTTTATTATTCCAGAAACTTCAACTGGTGGTTTGCCGTCATTAGATGAGCACTTTGCTCCAATTGATTCTAATGCATCTAACAAAGGCTTCATGGGTCTTTGATTTAGGCTAACATCGCCTGAAAGTGTCGATTTTCCATCAGCTAAACTGGCAATAGCTGTTGCTATTCTGATGGTTGTGCCTGAATTAGCTGCATCAATTGTTGACGCATGAATTGATGAATCAGAATTGATAACGAGATTGTTACCTTTTTCATTTATTTTTGCGCCAAATTTTTTACAGGCTTCAATTGTTGCCTTTGTATCTTCTGAATGTAAAATATTTTCAATAGTACTTTCTCCTTTTGTAAGTGAGGCCAAAAATACGGCTCTGTGAGTATAACTTTTGTTTGAAGGACAAACTATTTTGCCAGAAATTTTTGTTTTATCCACTTTACAATTCATGAACTTCAGCTCGCTTGTTGTTTATTTGCGTGACAGTTACTCTTCCCTCTAATGAAGAAAAGACCTTCTTTATTCTTGAAATGTTTGATTGTTTTGTGACTGCTGCTATTGATGGACCATTTCCAGAAATTGATGCACCAATAGCTCCTTTTTCAACAAGTTGTGTAATTAATTTTGGATCAGAATTCAATATTGATGAAGTGGCAAATCCATTTAGTATCATTGCATTCCAATAATCTTCATTTTTTGCAAAATTCCATGCTCTTTCAAAAACTGTGTTCAAAGTCTTTAATTTTTTTATGTTTCCACGTTTTCTTGATTTTGGAATAAAAATTACAACTTTGAGATTGGTTGGAGCTTTTTTAGAACTAATAATTTTTCGTTTATAATTATCTGTAACCATAAATCCTCCATAATAACATGCACATGCATCATCATATGCCCCAGTGAGACTAACTTTGGTTTCTACTGATGCGTTAACTCCTGCGAGTAATATTTTTGAATCATCAATTTTTTGCTTAAACAATTTTGCAACAGCTAGGGCAACAACAGACGAAATCGCACTTGAACTTTTCAATCCATATCCTGTTGGAATTTCAGAATTCAATAATAGATTTAATTTTGTTTCTGAAAGCTGTTTTTTTGAAACAATTTTCTCTATGGTCCTAGTAATTAATCTAGAGCTAAGATTCTGACTACCTGATTTTATTGAAATTCCTGAACCTGGGATTGACTCCATTATGACTTCGACTTTGGGAGTAATTCCCAAAGCAGCACCTTTTCCAGAGGCTATCGCACTTACAATAGAAATGGCGCCATGAACTGTAGCCTTTACTTTAGACATTAAAATCCCCCAAGAATGGCTCTTTTCATAGCTTCATAAGGTGCCTTCACTCCGTGCCAAATTTCAAACGCTCTAGTAGCTTGTCCAAGCAACATTTCATATCCGTAGATTATAGTTGCTCCTTTTTCTTTTGATTTTTTGATAAGATCAGTGTTCATTGGCATGTATACGATATCATATACTATGGAATCTTGATTGATTGTTTCAGTTGGCAATGGCGTTTGCTCATTTTTTAATCCAATCGAAGTTGCATTTATTATGAATTTATATTCTGAAACAGAATTTCCAATCTCATCAAGTGATATTGCATTTGCGTCAACACCGATTTTATGTGCAAACTGTGATAAAGAAGCAGCTTTTTCTTCTGTTCTATTTGCAATTGTTATAGAACATGCTTTTTCTTTTGCAAACCCTGCAACAATTGCTCTTGCAGCTCCTCCCGCACCTAACAATAATACTTTAGCCCCTTCAATTGCAATATTTTTTCTCTTAATTGGTTCTAAAAAACCATCCATGTCAGTATTGTAGCCCTTTAACTCACCTTCAGTATTAGTAACTGTATTTGATGCACCAATAAGACTACAATCTTCATCAACTTTATCAAGATACTTCATAATCTCTACTTTGTTTGGAATCGTTACATTAAATCCAGCAATCTTTATTTTTTTTAATGATTCAAGTCCTTCTTCTAATTCTCCTTTTGGAATTCTATAACCAATGTAAACGCAATCAAGTCCTAATTCTTTGAAAGCTGCATTGTGAATGTTTGGAGATAAAGAATGATCAATAGGATCTCCAATAACAGCATAAGTTTTTGTCATCAGTTTTTTTCAATAAAACGATTCATTTAAACTCTAAAGTTTTCCAACAATTGATTTGACTTCAGTTAGATTAAACTGTCCTGGAGCAATTGCCTTTCCAAGAGAAACATAGGTGAAGGGACTACCAAGATATAGGCAAAGAATTCGTGAAATCCTACCAAAATCTCCCATAGCAAATGCAATCAAGTTAATCTTTGAAACTCTAGCATAAAGTGATAGAACATGTGCAGGGTCTTCAACCTTTTTTGCACTCGTAACAATCTTGATATTTTCTGAGAATTTAGCCATCTGGTTAAGCATTTTGTTTAATGATGGCACTGGTGGTGTTTTCTTAAAGTCATGCCAGGAGACAAGCACGGGCGTCTTTGTTTTTTTGAGATAGTTGACTAGCGATTTATTTTTCTTGAGGGAATTAAATTCAATATCTAACAAAAATGGGTTATACTCTGCAATTAATTTTAGAATAGCAATTCTTTCTTTTTCAGTCCCTGAAAATTTTCCACCTTCTGATTTTGGTCTTAAGGTGCATACTGATTTTTTCAGGTCATTTTTAACCAACTCTAAAGCTTCAGGAACCTTTTCAGGTTTTAAAAAATCAAATCTCAATTCTACATAATCTGATTTTTTTAGAGCCTTTTTTACAACTTGTTTTAATCTTCTTGGAGTTTTTTCTGCTATAGATACGCAGGTTTTGTATTTCATGAGTTACTTTTCAAGAATATATTCATCAGACACTTCCATGCCAAAATGTCTCCCAGTTGCTGACTTTGCATGTACCAAAACCGTATCACCTTTTTTTAGATGAGTAACTGATACTAATTTTCCATTAGGCCTTACAAATCTAATTGTTTCAGCATCCTGTGCAATTATTCCACCAATTTCGTTTCCAGCTTTTGCTTTAATCATTAACATTGGACGTCTTTCAATTTTTGAACGACCAACTGTAGCTCTTCTAGACTTTCCTTTAGAATCTAAAACCAAAACTTCAGAACCTGTTTCAATTTCTGAAAGATATTTTGTAGTTCCATCTGGAGACAACGTATAACAATGAACTGCACCTGCATTAACTCTAAAAGGTCGTGGAGATGTAAACGATGAGCCTACAGATTCGTTATGTACTAAAAACAAAAAGTTTGATCTATTTCCAATAAGCATTCCTTCACCTTTGTGTAGCATGGATGCTGTATCTACACAAACTCTTTCCCCATCGCCTACTTCTTTAATATCAATAATTTTTGCAGATTTTAATTCAAAACTTCGTGTACCAAGATAAACTAGCGTCTCTCTTACTTCATTAATTGATGAAGTACTAAAGATTACTCCATCTACCCCTACCTCTAGAATTGAAAACATTTTACGAGCTTCTTTAGGGCTTCTAGCTAGAGCAAAAATTTTTGTATGAATTTTATGTAATTTTGCAATAATATTTTCTAAAGGAATTATTTTCCAATCTTTAACCTCCACTATAACAAAATCTAACCCTTTTTTTGAAGAAGTTAAAATATTCTCAATATCTGCGTTTGATAAAACTTTGAATTTTCTTCCCACCTTCTTTCCTTTTGGTTTTACTGATGAATTTTTTTCCAGTACTACGTATTTTGCTAAAGCTGATGGAAAAATTGTAGTCAATTTTGTCTTTCCAATTAATTTTGGATCACAATAGACCATTTCTATTCCTTCGTTCTCTAACTGAGGAAGAAATTTCCCAAGTTGTTTTTTTGAAACTTTGGGAGAAATTATTAATTCACGAGCTTTACCCAATTTTTTTCGCTGCTTCCTTGGCCGTTTCTTTTTTAAATATTATTGCGGCTAACGCTTGAACCATCTTTTGAGGATTTTTGTGAGCAAAAATATTTCTACCATAAGTGACTCCTTTTGCTCCTGCCTTCATTGCGTCTTCAGTCATTTGTAAAACATCCATATCTGATTTTGCTTTTGGCCCTCCAGCGATTACAATTGGAACCGGAGTACTCCTTACAACCTTTGAAAAGGAATCAATATCTCCAGTGTACACTGTTTTAACAATATCAGCACCACATTCTGCACCGATTCTCGCTACATGTCCTACAATTTCAGGATCATGTGGGTCTTTGATTTTTTCACCTCTAGGATACATCATTGCTAACAAAGGGATACTCCATTTGTGACATTCATAAGCAACTGAACCGAGTTGATGTAACATTTCTGGTTCTTCTTTTCCTCCGATGTTTATGTGAAGTGAAACTCCATCGGCACCTAACCTTATTGCTTCTTCAACATTTCCAGTTAGCATCTTTCTGTTAGGGGACATTGATAATGAAGTACTGCCTGAAATATGAACTAAAATTCCAACTTTAGTTGGTTTTGGTAATGTTTTGAGAATTCCTTTGTTGATTATGACACTTGTTAATCCATGACTTTCACATTGGTAAATAATAGAGTGAGGGTCTTCAAGGCCCTCAATAGGACCATTTGAAATTCCATGGTCCATAGGAATGCAAAGCATCTTTCCTTCTCTTAAAATACGATTTAATCTAATTTCAACACCGGATAGCATAGGTAGATCTCCCGTTCATACCTACTTAAAAATAACGTGAAAAATTCCTGACGCTCAAGGATTAAATAATATCTTATAAGCTTCAATTTCAGATTAATTGAGCCAAATTACTGAACAAATGCATACGAGTGAGATTGTAGATATTCTTGAAAATTCTCTTAGTGGAAAAAGACCTGAGAGAAGCGATTACCAAAGATTACTTGAATCAAACGATGTACAACTAATGGGATTAGTAGCTGGCAACCTTACAAGAAAACAATTTGGCAAAAAAGCTTCTTTTGTAAATAACATAATTCTCAATTACACAAACGTTTGTGTTACTGATTGTAAATTTTGTGCATTTTATAGGCCACCCGGAGATGATGAAGCATACACTCGTTCGTTAGACGAAATTGAAGCTAGGGTCAAAACTGCTTGTGAAATGTTCAAAATTCGTCAGGTTCTTTTCCAAGGAGGACACAACCCGGATCTTTCAATTGAATATTATGAAGATGCCTTTAAGCTAATCAGAACAAAATTTCCAGAAGTTGGAGTTCATGCATTATCTCCTTCTGAAATTGATATGGTTGCACGAGTGGAAAAATCCTCAACTCGAGAAATTTTGGCTAGATTAAAGGATGCAGGACTACAAACTATTCCTGGCGCTGGTGCAGAAATACTAGTTGATTCTGTAAAAGATATCATCAGTCCAAAGAAGATAACAAGTGATGAATGGATTAGAATTATGGAAGAAGCTCACTCATTAGATATTCCTGCATCTGCTACAATGATGTACGGACATGTTGAATCAAATAATGACATTATGGAACATTTTTACAGATTAGTAAAATTGCAAGAAAAAACTAATGGATTTATGGCATTCATTCCTTGGAGTTTTGAACCAAACCATACTTTGATGCAAAAGGAAGGACTAGTAACTTTTGGTGCAGGTGGTAATCAGCTTTTGAAAATGATAGCAATTTCAAGAATAATCTTTGATGGATTAATTCCTCACTTGCAATCTTCTTGGCTTACAAATGGAGTAGGAATGGCACAGCTTGCTCTTCAATATGGAGCTGATGATTTTGGTGGTACATTAATTGGCGAAGAAGTAGTTTCTTGTACGGGTTCTCGTTCTACAGAATTAACTGGAAAGCAAATTATTGATGCAGTTCATCAAATTGGATATAAAGCAGAAGAACGAGATAATTTTTACAGAACTGTCAGCACGTTTTAAAGTCCATAACTAGACCATTTCGAATCAACTAAACTTTTTGTTGCATCATCTACTTTTACTTGTTCTTGAATTTCACGCTCAAAACCCTCTTCTTTAGTTTTTTGTGTTGCATCAATTCCAAGTTTTGAACCCAAGTTCACTAGTGGTGATGAAGGATCTAATGTGTCTGTTGGAGTATTATCAATGATTATGGTGTCTCTAGCAGGATCTGTACGTGTTGTAACGGCCCATAATACATCGTCCATACTATGAACATCAACATCATCATCTACAACGATGAAAATTTTTGTTAATGAAAGCTGCCCCATGCCCCATAATCCCATCATGACTTTTTTTGCTTGACCAGGATATCGTTTTTTTATTGATATTATAGCCAATCCTTGAAACCATCCAGCTGCAGGCATTGCAAAATCTACAACCTCTGGTTGGAACATTCTAATCAAAGGCAAGAATGAACGCTCAATTACTTTCCCAATGTAAGAATCCTCTAAGATTGGTTTTCCAACTACTGTGGTAAGATAGATTGGTTTTTTCCTTTGCATTACTCCTGTCAGTGTAAATGTTGGAAACAGTTCTTTTGGAGTATAGTAACCCGTGTGATCACCAAATGGTCCCTCATCTCTAGTGTCTGAAGGATCAACATATCCTTCCAAAACTATTTCTGCATTTGCAGGAACTTCTAAATCGACAGTTTTACATTTTACAGTTTTGATTCCTTTTTTTCTTGTAATTCCAGCAAACAAATACTTGTCTAGTCCTTCAGGAACTGGTGCAACTCCAGAAAAAACTGTAGCAGGATCACCGCCAATTATTATGGCCACCTCAATTTTTTCCCCTTTTTCTTTTTTTAATTCATGATGATGTGCACCACGTTTGTGTTTTTGCCAGTGCATCAATGCATGGGTACTATCAACGATTTGCATTCGATAAACGCCTAGATTTCTAATTCCAGTTTCTGGATGTTTTGTTGCAACTAAGCCAAAAGTAATGAATTTGCCCGCGTCCTTTGACCAAGTTTTCAAAATTGGAAGTTTATCAAATGAAGGTGAATCAGAAAAAACTTCAGTAACGGGACCACTATTTTCTAATTTTGGAAATGAATCGCTCATCTTTGAAAGCTCTGGGAGCTTTTTGATTTTATTTAAAAATCCGGATGGAATATCCATTTTCGTTAGGTCTACAATTCTTTGGCCAATTTCTGTAAAATCTGTAGTTTCTAATCCAATTTCTAATCTTTTCAAAGAACCAAATGCATTTCCTAGCACTGGCATATCAAAATTTTTTACATTTTCAAAAAGAATTGCAGGACCGTTTGAATACATCGCCCTTCTCAAAATCTCTGCAATCTCTAAATTAGTATCAACTTCAGTTTTTACTCGTTTTAGCTCTCCAGCTTTTTCTAGCTCTTCAATAAACTGTGATGTATCCTCTATTGGCACGTCTCTGATTTTTGGTGGAGGAGTATAAGCTTAACTAGATTTGTCTAATATTGCGTTATTTGGAAAAAATATTAACACAAGCATTTTAATTCGGAATTCAAGGTAGCATTCTGTTGTCTGAGGAAAAATGCGCAGTGTGTAAAGGTAATGGAACAATTGAACTGTTAGATTCACAATGTGCATTTTGTAACGGAACAGGTGAATACACAAAATCAGCCGAATCTTATATGAATTCTCATATTTGTCAATGTATTGTCTTGGACAGAAAGGTTTGTCCACTATGTGGACAAAAATGTCATCATGACACTCCTAACAAACCGAAAGTTTTGATTGGTCCAGTTTAGAAATTTTAAAATTTAATCTATGGGGGGAAGCTCACTCTTTTTCCCATGACCGCCAGAACCAAATTTACAATAAAAACATAAATCTGATTGCATATGATCTAGTTTTTGAATTTGTATTGCTCCAAGCTTTAATGCAATTTTTGTTAATAGTCTGTATTTGAATGGCATTGCAGGAATCACTTCATCCATGTAAACTTTGTAGTGATCTGGACAAAACTTTAGAGTAACTTTGCTTGGTTCACTGCCTCTTGCATTTACTTGTTTTGTGAAATTAATCTGCTCTCGAATGTATTCGTGTTTAGGACATGGACAATCTTTTCCACCTGGGTGTTTATATGCAGGAATATTTTTCCAATCAAAGTCTGGAAACTCCTTTTCAAAATCATCCATTAAGTAGCTACTGCCTTTTGTGCATATAAAACTTGGTGAGATTTTTTGATCCTTTTGTATCTGGGTTTGAAGGGTATTTTTACGAATGACAATGATCACAATCTAAATAAACCATACATAATGTAGACAAATCACATGGCTACTAAAAAACGCAAGAAAACAACAAAGACAACAAAGACAACAAAAACAACAAAAACAACAACAAAGAAATCTTTAGAGACAAAAATCGCAGAACTAGAAGCCAAATTATCTAGTATTTCGAGTCAAACTGGTGGAACAGCTCAACAAGCTCCACCTCCACCACCAAAACCAGCTGAAGTAAAACCAGCTGAAGTAAAACCAGCTGAAGTAAAACCAGCTGAAGTAAAACCAGCTGAA
>DRGT01000026.1 GCA_011055585.1 Candidatus Nitrosopumilus sp.
TCTCCAACTGATCCACCTGCAACGACTTCTGGAAGTTTAGAGATGGAATTTCTTTCTGCTGATCCTGCTCAAAACCAACTTTTTCTAGTTCCATTTTACATTACCGCTGGCGTTGGAATAATTGCAGCTATTTTGGTTTTGACTAAGAAGCGCTCTTCTTAGATTTATAATAACTACATTTTCTTTTAATCTTACAAATACTGCACATTGGAGAAATTGGTTTACAGATATTTTGACCATACATAACAAAAGTATCATTAATTTCTAGCCAATATTTTTTTGGAATTTTTTCCATCAACTCCATTTCAGTTTCTTCAGGAGTTTTTGTTTTTACTAGTCCTAATCTATTTGATATTCTATGAACATGTACATCAACAGGAATTGCAGGCTTTTCAAAAGCATAAACGAGAACACAATTTGCAGTTTTTCTTCCTACACCAGGCAGATTAACTAGTTTTTCAAAATCATCAGGTACTTTGCCACTGTATTGTGAATTTATAATTGATGCAACCTCAATTACTCTCTTAGCTTTAACATGATAAAATCCAATTGATTTAATAATTTTTTCAACATCTTTGACTTTAGCATTTGCAAGAGCTTTCGCAGTTTTATATCTAGAAAATAATTTTTTTACAATTTTGGTAGTGGTTTCATCCTTAGTTCTTGCAGAAAGAATCGTTCCAATCAAAATACTAAATGGATCCCTTGTTTCAGCTTGATGTAGATCTTCCAATGCTGTAATTCTAGGCGGTTTGATAGCATACATGGTATCCATCATGCCTTGAAGAATTTCTTTCATTTTATGGCATAGTTTGTTCGTACAAGTATTATATCTGTCATGAAGGAATTTGAGTAATGGAACTAACAAAACAAGAAGAAGCGACTCTAAAGGGTGAAAAAGGGGAAACCTTAGAACTAGCATTTAGAATTCTAGTTGCAACAGGCGAAGCCACTAATGCAGATAGACTCATTCCAATCAGCTGGGCACATCTATCAGGCGTAAATTATAACACAATTGGAGACGCTGGAGAAGAATTTCTTTCAAAAATTAGTAGTGATGCAAAAGTTGTTGTAAAAACCACCTTAAACCCAATGGGATTTGATATCGATAATGTATCAAATTATAATTTAGATCAAAACTTTATCGACAAACAACAGAGTATTAGAGAATCTTATGAAAGAATGGGTGTAACCCCATCATTTTCTTGCATACCATATGAAATCTATGATCTACCTGACAAAGGAACTCAAGTGTCATTTGCTGAAAGTAATGCAGCAATATACGCAAATTCAATTGGTCATATCAAAACAAACAAAGAAAGTGCATTTAGTGCATTAGCTAGTGCTTTAACTGGAAAAAGTCCTTACTCTGATCTAAGAAAGGATGATACTCCTAATCTTACAATAAGAATGAAAGTTGAACAACCTGACGAGCTGACATTTGGCTTGCTTGGATTTTTTGCTGGAAAGGTTGCTGATAACTCTGTTTCAATTTCTGGCGTAAAGGAATTAGATAAAAGAAGTTGTAAATCGCTTTGCGGAGGTATGGGAACTTCAGGAACCTGTGGAAAATTTGTTCTAAATGAAGAAGAAACATCCGAAAAAGTTGATTTTGATGAAAAAGAAATGCAAAAAATTCATGATGAGCTCAACACAGCTGATAGTGGAGATTTGATTACATTAGGTAGTCCTCAATTAGGACTAGAAGAGCTTTCAGATCTATCATCCATGTTAAAAAATAAATCATTCAAAAAAAGATGTATGGTTTTTTGTCCAAGAGCTGTACAAAATCAAGCAAGAAAATTAGGTTATACAAACGAAATAGAAAGAGCTGGATGTGAAATTCTATCTGACTGCTGCACATGTTTAACTCCTCTCATTGATAAAAAAGATGTTGATTCAGTTACAACAAACAGCATCAAAGGTGCATACTATCTAAAAAATTCTAATGGTGTTGGTGTTAATCTAAAACCACTTTCTAAAATTATTCAGGAGGAAACAAAATGAATCTAAAAACGATTGTGAAAGGAAAAGCAAAAGGAACAATCATGAAATCAAATAATCCAATTAATTTTTTAGGTGTAGTTGATAAAAAAACTGGACTCATTAGAGATGAAAATCATGATTTGTTTCAAAAATCAGTAAAGGACAAGATTCTGGTATTCCCTCATGGAATTGGAAGTAGTGTTGGTGCATATACCATCTATTCTCTCAAATCAAACAATTCTGCTCCTCTTGCAATGGTGTGTCAAAAAGCGGATCTTATCACTGCTTCAGGTTGTGCTTTAGCAAACATTCCACTAGTAATTATCTCAAAAGAAGAGTTTGATTCATTAGAAAATGGAAAAGATTTTGAAATAGATACTGATTCTAACTAGAGCTCTCCTCTAACTACAACTCCATTTGGAGATTCTTCTTTAAACACAATTCCTTCAAATTTTTGAATTTGTGTTTCTTTGTCTTTCCAACAATCCCAGGGAAGATTTGCTTTTTCACAAGTATGTCCTAGAAATTCTTCTTCAGTCCAAGTATATTCTACAGGAACCTGTGGAAGCAATAATCCTGAATTAATACCATGCTTGACGATCAAACCATCTCGGCCAACTTTGATTTTTGATGGATACTCTTTTGGATCTGAAACCTGAATTTCTTCTGGTTGTGTTAGTACGGTAACTTCAAAAGTAATTTGATCAAGCTCTTCACTTTTTACTGGTGGAAATCTTGGATCTTCAGTAGCTGCTGCAATTGAGGCCTCAATTAGAACATCAAACAATTTTCTGTCAGGAAGAGGATAACCAATACACCCCCTTAACCCAAGAGAATTATTTAGTGTTACAAAAACACCAGAATTAAAGGAATAATTTGATTCAAATTTCTTTTCTAACGTAATCTTTTTCTTCTTTTTCAGATATTCCGTAACAATAATCCTTGCAGTTTTTACAAGAATTTTTCCATCTTCAATTGAAATCTCATTATAATTTTTCATTTAATTCATCCACAAATTTTTGTAATCTTTCAATATGAGTTCCTTCCCAATAGATTTTATAACAATTTGTACAATTCCAAAAATTATCTATTTTTTCTAAAACACCTTTTGGAACTTTATCCATAACCATATCTTTTTCAATAGTTACAAGTTCTCCATTACATTCAGTGCATCTAGCAGTATTTCCTGAAACTACAACTTTTGACAATTTGAAATTCTTGAAAATTTGAACTAGTTGTTTTAATTCTGTATCATTTTTTATATGAATAACAGAAATCGCCTGTTTTTCAGCCTTTTTTAAAAGAGGCTCATCTTTAGTTAACAAAATACGATTTTCATTTTTTGCTTTTAAAATAAGTTCATCATCTTTACTGTCTGAAGAATATTCAGAATCATATCCTAATAACCGAAGTTTTTTTGCAATATTTCCTAACATTGCATCCACTAAAAAAATTGGTTTTGTATCACTCTGTAGCATTTCTCAAACCGGACTCAATTACATGACTTGCTCCAGCAGGCAAAACTCTAACAAATTCATCTAAACTAATATTTTTTATAATCTCACCTTTCATTTTTATAAACTCAGTTCTGATCTTTTTTGCTACATCTGAAGATCCTGAACCAGATGGTTCAATAACTGAATAGCATTCACAATTTTTCTTAATTGATTCTAAAGGACCACATGTGATAAGAAAACTTTCATTTTGTTTGAAAAGACCTATTGCAAGCTTCAATGATGAAATTTTAACAAAATTACGTTGTCCATCAATGGCAAACGAACCTTTAGGCAAATATTGTCCACTAGGAGCTGCCTTTTTGACTTGCTCGGGATCAACCCAGTAAGCACTCATTCCATACATTGCTTCTCTCCAAGCCCTGCTAAAACATACAGTAGCATTTGCCACTTCATTAATAGTAGCTGGAGTTGCATTTTCTGAATTTTTTAAAATGAAAAACGGCGAACCAAAGATTTCAGCATGAAAAACTTTGTCATTTTTCTCTAGATGCTTTCTAATTATTGCTGAATTAGATGATGAATCTCTTCCCCCAATTGCTAAAAATTTATCAGTAGTATAAAACCAACGATATCTTTCAAACCAATTCTTTTTTCTAATCTCAAAAAAAGTTACGGAATCTTTGACTTTTTGTGATTGATTCTTTAATTTTTCAATTTCTTTTTCTGTTTTTAAAATCTGTTTTTCTATTGATGTAATAGCTGATGATTGTTTTTTTGCTTCAGTAAACAAAATAGATGCAATACTAGGAAGTGAAGCTTTTAGATCAACCTTAATTTTTTCATCATCAATCTTTAGAAATGAAATACCTTTCTCTTTTGTGATTTGTGAATTCAATTTTGTTAAAATTGTAACAGCAGAAGGATCTTCAATTGACATTATGCCTTTGGAAGTCATTTCAGACAGAGATTTAGCTACAGTTGATATTTTTTGAGATTTTTCTTTTACTAGTTTTATTGCCTTTGATTGTTCTTCTAACCTAACTTCAAGATCTTGAATTTTTTTATCTACATTACTTGATTGAATATTTTTTCCTGCATCAACAATACTTTGTGAAAAAACAGTATCTAATCCTTCAATAAAATTTTTAACGGGAGTTGCATTTTCTACATTTTCAAGTTTTATAGGTGATATTTCTATTGACGAATCATTTTTTATAATAATTGGATTGTGATTGCCTGTTACTACATTTTCAATCAAATTTTTCATTGATTCAAAGATTTTTTTTACATCATTATCTTGTAGAGTATTTCCTTTAACTTTGGGATCAATTTTTGAGATATGAAAAATTTCTTCAGCAAATCTTTTTGGAAGGCCAAATGTTCTTCCAA
>DRGT01000027.1 GCA_011055585.1 Candidatus Nitrosopumilus sp.
CAATAACAGGAATCCCATCATTATCTTGGAGTTGAATTATCAGATAAGCACTTGCACCTGAATAACTGGTAAATTTTGATGGAAAAGTATAAACCTGAATTTTATATGGTTCTGCGGCTTTTTGAATTTTTGTAAATGTACTAATTTTTTTCATACCTTCAGTTTCTGCAAAAATTATTGCATCACCAGAACTTAATACTCTGAATTCATTTAGAGCAAAATATTCTCCCTTTTTAATTAGTACTTGATCTTTTTCTAATTCAATAATATCATTATTTGGTGTTGAGAATTTTATTATTGTATCTGATTCAGCTTTTGTTGGTAGTCCACCTGTCGTTAATAATTCCACGCCAATATAACCATATTTAGGACCATCAACAGGAAAAACATTTGGCGTTATCTTCATTTGAATTTGTGTAGGAAAATTATTGTTATCGTAAACTTTTATTGGGATTTCTTGTGAAAAGAACCCTGTAGCTGCAAGTGCAATGTTTGCTTCTCCTGGTTTTAATGCTTGAATTTTGATATTTGTGATATATTCATTGGCAGGTTCAATTCCAATTATTTTAATTATTTCAGAATCCGTACTAGTTGCCTTTAATCCAACGATTCCCAGTGGAATCATGAGGCCATCTGCTTCAACAAAAACCTGAAGAGTTCCATCAGTATATTCCAATAATTTTTCAGGTAATAGTTTGTACCCAATTTCACCAGAGTCAGCATATGATGAAATTGGTATCATTCCTACCGCTAGAATCAGTAATAATATGGCTAGTTTCATACTGTATTTTTTTGCTGAGCTAAATGATATAATCAACTGTATGACTCTCCAAATAACACATGTCTAGTCAAAGCTAAAGCCTCTACCACCTTAGTCTACTCCACTAAGCATGCTACCTACATCAAATATTCCTGCTGAAACGGCAATGACTCCCATTAAGGCGATAAGTACTAGAATAGCACCGTATAGGAATCCACCCGAATACGAACCCGTAGTAATTTTACCTATGAATAACCCAGCTAACCAAGATTGTAATACCACCGCATATGAAAAAACTTTGATATCATTATCACGTTTTTGTTGAATTGCTTCTATTGCCTCTTCTTCAACTGCAGTATCAAGACTTATGCTTGACATAGAATCAATAACCATCAAAGTGATGAAACTTGTCAGTCCCACCATCATAAAACCAATCATTACATAAGGCTTTAACATCTCGATTTTTTGGTGCTCAACATTGAACATTTTTTCAGCAGTTGTAGCTAGTGATTCTAGTGTGTGAACGTTTCCACCACCTGCAGAAATTATCTCAAATAAAATTTTGAAGTTTACTAATACATGAAAGTTTTCAATTTTCATCTTTAGCTGTTCGTATATATCATTTAACGAATTTCCCCATTCTAATCTACTTGCGATAGTATTAGCTATTTCATTAAAAGAACCAAAATCTTTTCTTTTACATGCTTTGATTACACATTTTTCAGGACCAATTCCTGCTTTTCTTGTTTCTGCAATATCACGTAAAATACTTGGAGAGGCTGATGTTGCATCAAGATTTAATGTATAGATTTTTTTGAACTTTATGATTGGCCATATGCTTGCAACAATAAGAGCTCCCCCTAAAATAATTGCATCATATTTTGGAATTATGCCCAGAAAAATTATTGCAACTGATGCAAGAAGAGCTGGCGCTCCGAACATTATGATTTTTTTCATTTCTAATTCCTTTATTTTAGATTTATGCATTGTTTTTGCAATAAACATATACAACAATGAGATTAATGGAGGCATTGCAACAAAAAGATCAGATAAACCTGTTCCAGATTGTGTCAACTCTGATGAATCTGTAGTAGACATTGAGTTCATTACAATGTATACCGCTAATACAACAACTTGCATTATCATGTAAGTTTCAACAATTGTTGCTACTTTCTCGATAGATTGTTTTTCCATTTCAGCATATCTTTCAAACGCAGATTTCATTTTACTGGTAAGATAACTTACTACGTCTCCACCTCCTTGAATTGCAGAGACATATCCTCCTAGAAATTCTGCAAATTCCCTTGCAGGTGACTTTTCTTTGATTTTAGTCATGGCTGTAAGCGGATCTTGGCCTAACAAATCGATTCTATTTAGAATTCTTTCAGACTCATTTCTACTCTCTGGCAATAATGTGAGATCTTTTAGTTTCTGAAAAATCGTATATGGGCCAAAACCACTTGTTGCTAGTAAAGTAACAAAAGTCATAAAATAAGGAAGCTCTTTTTCTATCTTTTTTTTCTTTGCAGCGTTTTTTTCTTTTTCAAGTAATTTAGTTAGAGCAGACAAAAATTAAATACTCCTTTCAATTTTTTCCATTAAGATTTTTGGTTCACGATAATACTTTCCAATAATTTCTGCAACATCTTTAAAGTCACGAATATCCCTTTCTTGCATATATCTAATAATTATGATTCTTTTTTCATATTCGTTTAACACTTCCTCAAATGTTTGTCCTGTTTGTTCTGCAATTCTTTGTAGTAAAATACTTTGATGAATGTTTGATTCAAAAAAATCTGTTCTTGGTTCCCATCTGAAAACTGAATTTGATTGTGTGGCGCTTTTTATTTCTTCAAGTGATACAGCTCTTCTTACACTTTGTCCTGTTACGCTATCTTTAATTCTCCGAATTACTAATGCACAGTTCATTAATGGAAGATATGCTGGTGGAATGTCCATAGGTTTTTGTTGTAATCTTTTTGAAGCTGAATCATAACTGTCAGCGTGCATTGTACAAAGTCCACCGTGGCCTGTTGCCATTGCTTGAAACATTACATATGCTTCAGAACCTCTGATTTCTCCTACAATGATATAATCAGGTCTGTGTCTTACACCTGATTTGATAAGGTCATACAATCCAATTTCTCCTTCACCTTTTGCACCAAAGCCTGATCTTGAAATAAGACTAAACCAGTTTTCGTGATTTAGATTAATCTCAGATACATCTTCTACTGAGAAAATTTTGTAATCTGGGTGTACAAGGCCAGTAATGGCATTTAGTGCAGTAGTTTTTCCACTACCCGTAGAACCTATTGATATAATTGACATTTTATTTTCAACTAGCATCCAAAGATACGCTGCAATATCGACGTCAATTGTGCCAAAGTTTATCAAATCAATAACGGTGTATGGGTCTGCTTTGAATTTTCTGATTGTAAAACTGGTGCCTTTAGGTGTTACCTCCTTCTGATATAGCACTGAAATTCTGTGATTTCCTTCTAAAGCCAAATCAGATATTGGAAATGCAGAGCTGATGTGCTTTCCTGCTCTAAACACAATTCTTGCGACAAAACTATTCAGCTCCTCTCCCTCATACTGAATGTTGGTCTGAACACTATCGTATTCTCTGTGCCAAATAAAGAGGGGAGTGGCTATTCCGGCACAGCTGACATCTTCTATGTTTGGATCATGCATTAATGGATCAATTTTTCCAAATCCTGTAATGTCTCTTTTAATGAAATACTTTGCTTTTTCCAAACCTGGTAGAGAAATGTCCTGCAAAACTTTTTGATTTTCTTTAATAACTTCTTCTAAAAGCTTATTGAATTCAGTCTCTTTACTTTCACCAGGAGTATCTAAATGCATTTCAATTAAGTTGTATAGTCTATGCTTTACTTGCTCTTCTGCAGGAGTTAATTTTACTTCATCAACTTGATACAAGTATCCTGCCGTTTTTTGATCACGCAAAATATTTGCATAACTAAATGGAGGAAGTAATGGATACTTGTCTACTAATTCAAAAGTTTCTAAACCTCGATTATGAAGTGTATCTAAAAAATCACTTTTAAGAAAATTTTCCAATCCTTGTCTTTTGTTATCATTTTTTCCCATTTTTTCTCACCTTAAAAAAAGTTATGCATAAGGCGGGCATAAAAAAAATTCCTCACCCTATGTTTTGCTTCCGATGGATATGCTTTGTGGAGCACCTACGTTGCCTGCAAAGACACTGACGCTGGATGTTGCACCGCCGTCTACTGTATCTAATGTACCGTTTGTCAACTTGAAGTAGACGATTGCATTGTCACCTGGGTCAAGACCGATTGGACCTCCTGCTGGAGTTCCACATACTGGATCTTCAGTTGCAGCGCCTGCACCGTCAAGATCGATTCTTATTAGTTCAGTTCCAGCACAAATTGCATCTGGATCATCGACTGCCAAATTACCTCCGGTACCTAACCAACCAGGGAAACTCATTGCTTGCTGAATTAGAGCAGATGTTACTGAATCATCTACATACCATTGTTTGAATGGAACATCATCTCCTCGAACAACGATTCTGTCCACTGAAAGTACTTTGTCTCCGGTATTACGTACTGCAAAAG
>DRGT01000028.1 GCA_011055585.1 Candidatus Nitrosopumilus sp.
ACTTGTTACAGTGTCAGGACAACCATCATCGTCTTGGTATTTGTTGTAAGTTTCAGGTTCGGCAGGACAAGCATCTATTGCATCAGGTAGACCGTCTTGATCAGAGTCTATGCTTGAAATGTAATCATCGGGGCAACCATCTAAATCTAAAATTCCATTGTAAGTTTCTGGTTGGTTTGGACATGAATCCAAGTTGTCTGGTATTCTATCTCCATCAGAGTCTGGTGTTCCACCCGTACCACTCGCATAAGAGTCTGGACAGCCATCTTCATCTTGGAAACCATTCCAAGTTTCTCTTGCATAAGGACAGACATCATAACGATCATCAATGCCATCTGAATCACTATCATGGGGAATTTGATGCTCAGAAGGACATCCATCGATTTCATCTAAATAATCTTCAGGTAGATGAGGGCAATGATCCTGATCATCTGGAATGCCATCATTGTCTAAATCATTTTCCTCTGCATATGCTACAAAAAGTGGTACGCTAGTGATTGTAACAACTAAGAGTAGCCAAAATTGTAGTGAAAACTTTCCCATCAATCTGAAATTCGTGAGTTAAATGGAGGTTATTAAGTTTCACTGCGATATTTTACTTTAAAATAAGAGATTTGATGTTTAAAAACAAAAAATTGATCGCGAAAATTGTTCAATACTTGACTTTTTTCGTAACCCTTTTTCCCAGTCCGCACCCTTTTCAACGCCTTTTTCAGTGATATTATTATCTCATGGATAATCATATCATAACGGTTGACCGAAAATTCACTATCAGACCCTGTTTCAAAATACATCTATCCAAAATTAACAACCATTTCAAGTGAGCTTACTATATCTGATGCTGCAAAAATTTTGACAGAGAAAATGGTTGAAAGTGTTATTGTTTTTGAAGGGGAGTCTATAGTTGGAATCATTACAGATAGAGACATTCTAAGTGATGTTGTCGCAGCAGGTCTTGATCCATTAAAGGTTAAAGTTTCACAAATTATGAGAAAACCATTAGCTACAATTTCAAAGGATGCTACAGTTCGTGATGCAATTAACATTATGACAGAAAAAAATATTCGAAGACTAGTTGTAATGGATGGTTCCAGACCATTAGGACTAGTTAGAAGAAAACAACTTAGTGGAGCTTTGCAAGTTAGAGGAGTTATCTTGCCTGAATTAGAACATCCATCTGTTTTTACCTGTCCATATTGCCGTGAAGAATTTGATTCACTAAATTCGATTTCAAAGCACATGAATGAGAGTCATTTCAAATAATCAAATTTGGCTTAGGCGTGAAAGTATAGCTAGAGCTGCTAAAATACTAGGAAAATGTTAACCATGTAAAGATAATTACTTTCAGAAATAGGTGATGATCCCAACATGAAAAAACAATTTGAAGATTCAGTAGCAGGAAAGTCTGACATTAAAGAAATTGTTTCAAACGAAGTCAGACCACTACTTGAAAAGTTAGAAGAAATTGTTGAAAGATTAGAAAAATATCATAATCATGATGTAGAGTTTCAAAGAAAACTTTTGTTGTTATTGTCAAGAATGTTATCAAAACAAGAAATTTCTATGGAAGCATTTGATCAGCTTGATTCTTTTCTACAAAAGGAATACTTTTGGGATAAAAATCAAAAATAAATTAGATTCTTAACTCTGCTCTTCCATTTTCTTGCATATCTCAATTACATGTTCAAATGTAAAAACTGGAACAATTCTTAAAGCGTTGAATTTTGTTACACCAGTTTGAATCATTAAAGTTTCAATGGTTTGAGCATCTTTTGCATCAAGAACCCACAAGAAAGTATGTTCAAGTCCAGAGTGATATTGCGCTAAAACTTTAACACCTGCTGACTCTGCTGCTTGTTTGAATAGTGGCCCACTTTCAATTACTGCCATTCTATTTTCTTTATGGTTTAATGGACATGCTTCGGTTGTATGACTTCCATAAACTCCATACGTTGCCATCTATTTTTTTACCTCCATACCTACTGAATTTGAAAATGGATTCTCATACATAAATCAGATCAAAAAATGAATGATGTGGAACCATTTATGTTACCCCATTCAGAAAATTGAAACATGTCAGAAAATGAATCTTCAAATGAATGGCAAAAGTTATGGGATGAATATTCTAAATCACTTGAAAATTGGAAACAACTTTTCGAATCAGTTCAAAAAGCAAGTACAGACATGCAACAAAGATTCAATGATGTTATAGAAAAGGCAGGAAAAGAATCATCATCTGATACAATGAAACAATTTGGTGAAAACTGGCAAAAGGCCATGAATCAAGCAGGAATGGATGCATTCAAAACATTTGGTGATAGTTGGCAAAAGGCCATGAATGAGGCTAGTTTTGAAGCATACAAACAATTTACAGAAAACTGGCAAAAGACACTAAATGAATCTGGAATGGAACAGCTGAAAGTATATGGCGAACTAATGAAAAAGTTTGCTGAAACTTGGAACAATATGTGGCCACAAAAATAAGATTAGAACAAACTAATCTCAAAATTTTATTTTAAATAATCTTTTATTGAAATATTATCAGATTTTGGAATCTTTGCGAGCTCAAAGCTTTCTGTGTTCTTAGATAGTGGTTTTGTAGCATCAATTCCCATTTTTGCTGTTCTTAGTTTCTTTTGATCACTTGATGGATCCAAGCTTGAACCTCTCACATTTTTAATAATGACCAAGTCTTTGTCCGCTTGAAATCTTGTTGCCATTGCATATTCTACTGCATCAGCATTATTTGGATCAATATCTTCATCCACAACAGTAACTTGTTTTAAGGAACGATGAATTGAAAATACTTTTTTAATAATTTTTTTTGGATCTGCTTGAGTTTTTTTCTTTATTTGAACAACTGCATGCAACCAATTACATCCACCAGTTGTCATTGAAACATTTCTTGTTTGCGAAAATGCTTTTTTAAGTTCACCATTTAGTTTTGCTTCAATTGGCATTCCCATTAGCAATCTATGTTCTGAATAACCAGATAATATATCATGGAAAATTGGATTGTCTCTAAAATACATGTGTTCTAGTTCAAAGACTGGTTGGAATCTTTTATGATCATAAGTTTGAAGCATTTCAACCATCCACTCTTTGTGTGTTTTGTCTTTGAGAATTCTTCCTTCCATTACAATTTCAGTTAAAGAAGGAACTTTCATTCCAGAATATGGGCATTTTGTAAGACTAAGTTTTCCTCCAAGGAGGGAATTTGCAATATTGATTTCAGATTTTCCCCAATCTGCTTGATATGCCCCCGCTATAGAAATTGCAGGATGGGCCCCAACTGTTATGCTTACTTTGAGGTCTTCACTATGTTTTTTTGCGTCTATAAAACATCTGTGAAGATCACGTCCTTCAACTATTCTAACGGAGAAATGTTTTCTATCAATTGGCATCAATCTATGAAATGAAGAATTTTGTGCACCAGTATCAGGATTTTTTGCATAAATAATTGACGATGTGATAAATGGTCCTGATTCTTTTTCAAAATGTTTTACAATTGGAAGTAATGAAAGATTTTTTGATTTATTTTCCATAAATTTTGCAGAGGTGGTAACTTTAGGCTTTTTTGCTTGTCTTATTGCAGAAATAACTTTCTCATGAATGCGTGATTCTTTTGCGCCAACGGCTTTTGCGAATCTATTTCGTGTTCCAACTAGATTAGAAACTAGTCTAAATTTGCTTTCTTTGATATTCTCAAATAATACTGCGTGTGAGCCGTCTACTTTTGCAGTAATTGCTGCAATTTCATATTTTGTAGATATCTTTTTCCTAATGGTTTTTAATTCTCCATTTTTTTTAATTAATGAAATATAGTTTCTCAGATCAGTCATGTTTGTATAAGCTCCATAATTGCTGTCATTAGTGTTTTAGCAGTTTCAGGTTCAAGTTCTCTTTGAACATAAGTAGAAACAATTGCAATGCCTCTAGTGCTTGTGCTAATTCTTTCTGCAGTTAATTTTAAAAAAATAGATTCAGTTCTGGCAGGAATAACAGTTGTAGTAACAGGAGTTGGTCCCGTTGATAATGAAACAACCATAGATCCTAATCTTTCAGAACCTTCTGATACTGAAACAAAGTTTCCATTTTCAAACTTTAGTACCTCCACTAAAAAGTGACGTGTATTCACATCCACGGTTTTTTTAGAAAAACCTGGAGTGGCGGTCAATAAGCTTGAGACAAATCTTATGCTTTTATTGCTATTGCTCCAGCTTCCTTAGAGTCAGCTTCGACTCTTGCTCTGAGTTTTGCTTTGTACTTCAAGTTTCGTGGTTTGGTTCGTAGTCTGTATCCACAACATGGACACCAGAGTCCTTCCCATTTGATGAAGATTTCACATATTTGACATCGTCTTTGTCCAGAAGCATATCTTCCAGTACCTACCGGCTTTTGAGCCTTGTATCTAATGCAAATTCCTTTACATGTCATGCCTATATCCCTAATATTATGTAGAATTCTTATCTATATAAGGATGGATCTAAAATTTCTATAAAATTTTGCATGATTTTATGAAAATTTCACAGTGATCAGGGTTTATAAAGAAACATAATTTAAAATTTTGCTCGAAAAGATGTATAAATATACATGAATTTTGTAAAAATCGTTTTTTTTTGAAAAATCCAATCACATCAATATAGTTGTTTAAAAATTTTTTTCAATAAAATTCCCATAATGACAAATTTTTTCCAAAATTTGATTGGTTACCTGTTTACTTCTGAATGATTTAACTATTGGATTGAGGAGTTTTTATCTGAAAGGCTATATCACAGAAAAAATCCATCAAATTTATCGATCCATTACAAAATACCCGTATTGGAATTGCAACTACTTTTGGTAAACCTTATTTTAAATTCTCAAAGTCTCTGAAAAGTCTGAATCTAAAGTTTGATTCTATTCTACCAGAACAAATTTCAACATATGAGGGAAATCTAATTCTTACTACAAAAAAAGAAACGCCAGACAATACAACAAAAATAATTCTTCATGAAGATATTCTTGAAAAACATCCTACAATAATTCGTGGAATAATTATTCAAAAACTTGAGTTAGGATTTGAACAGGATGATTTAGTTATTGGTATAGATCCAGGAAGTAGAATTGGAATCTCAATATTATTCTGTGGAAAAGAAATTGAAAACTCGTTGTATAATTCGATAGATGATTTAGTTTCACACGTAATCAATATTTTAGCAGAACTACGAGCAAAAAGAAAACTTGTAAGAATAGGAAATGGTAATATGGAGGTTGCCAAAAAAATAAGCACTTTACTTAACCTGAAATTTTGTTCATCATTTGAGCTTGAATTTGTGGATGAGAGTAAAACAAGTCTAAAAATAAAGAATTTCAATCAGAGAGGGAAACGAGATATGCTTTCTGCAAAATATATTTCGCAAAGAGAAGGATACACTCATTTTGTTTTACCTCTATCAATAACTGGTTGAAAATTTTCTAGTTAGGTTTCATCAAAATTTTTCCAAACAAACCTTTTCCAGTTAGCATTTTTGTATGAGCTTCTGCTGCTTGCTCCAAAGTATATTCTGAATCAATTATTGCTTTGATTTTACCTTGAGACATCCAGTATAGTCCTTGTTCTAATTCTGCTCTTGAACCCTGAGTGGAACCAAGAATGTTTGTGCCTTTAAAGAAAACATGTCGAAGATCAGTTTGAACATCATAACCTGTGGTAGCGCCAGTTGTAACAACTGTAGCGCCGTACTTTAGCAGGGTTAGTTCTTTGTTCCAATGAGTGCCTCCAATGTGCTCATAAATTACATCAATTCCGGCATCTTTGCCTTTTTTCTTTGCTATTTCCTTTGCGACTGCTCTTACTTCTTTGTGCCAATCCTCTTTTCTGTGATCAATTGCATAATCTGCACCTAGTTCTATACACTTGTCTAACTTGTCAGGACCTGCTGTTGCAATTACATCACAATTGTACAATTTTGCAATTTGAATTCCAAAAGTTCCCATACCAGAACCACCACCCATAACCAATACGGTTTGTCCAGGTCGAATCTTTGCTCTTCCAACTAGCATATGCCAAGATGTTAACAGGGCCATTGAAGCAGCTGCCGCTTCATCATAGCTTAAATTTTCAGGAATTATTACAACATTAACTTCTGGCAAATGAGTAAACTCACAATATCCTCCCCATAATGGACCTGTCTGGAATCCCCAAATCTTTCTATTTCGACAATCGTATTCTCGTCCACTTGTACATGCCTTACAAATCCTACAACTAAGGTTTCCATGTGAGACTATTCTATCACCAATTTTGATGTGTTTTACATCCTCTCCAACTGCAACTACTTCACCAGCAGCATCAGTTCCAGAAATGTGTGGCATTGGAATCTCAATTGGTTTTCCTCGCATTCCCCAAATGTCATCATAGTTTAATGCTGCAACTTTAACTTTGAAAACAACTTCTTTTGGTTTTGGTTTTGGTTCATCAATATCTTTAATTTTTAAAATTTTTGCAAAATCATCATCAGTAGTATATTCTTCGTAAACTAGTGCTTTCATAAACTAGAATATTTTTTAAGACTTAATATTTGATCACTTAACCAGTAGTTAACAAAAGAATTGCTCTTGCAAGATCTCCTTTTGCTTCAGCAAGTGCACTTTTAGCTTTTTCTTCATCAACTCCTGCTTGTTGACATACAAGCTGTACATCTTCATCTGAAAATACTGGAACCTCTAGTTCTTTTTCCTCATAGCCATCGGCAGTAACTGTAAAAATTGAGCTGTCTTTAGCTTTCATTTCAGTTACTTGTGGTTTTGAAAGAATGATTTCTTTCTTGTCGGTCTTAATAATTACCTCTTGTACATTTGGGACTTCCTGCATGTCTAATCCCATCTTGTCCATCATTCTTCGCATTTGGCGATTTCCACCACGCATCATGATGATCCAATTCCCTTTTCATGACTTTTTAAACTATCTCTGATTTTTACAGCAACACCTCGTTTTTGCTCAAGAATCATTTTTGAGGGCAAAACTGCACGCCCAACAGCAATAACTTTTCCCTTGAATAACACGGGGGTATCAGCTGAAATCATTACATTTTTGCCACACCACGTAACATGCTTGCAAAAAACTGACCTTCCCTCTTCAACAAAGGGTTTTGCGTCTAAATTTATCTCCAAACAATTTTCTTTGAATTTTTTACTCTTCAAAAGCATTTGAGCAAAGTGAGGGCTAATTGCTAATCCTCCATCAATTCTCAGAGTGCAAAGAAGTTTTCCATCATGGTATACGTTTCTAATACGCCCGTTCTTTTTTGAGAAGGTAATCTCAAGGTTCTTTGGAAGATGTCTTGAAGCCCCACTTCCAAACAATGCATCAATAGTATGCCGGAGTTTTAGAATATGATCCATCACACATAGACCAATTTATTCTACATATTAGTTCAGTGTCAAACTATATTTTTTGTAATAAACTATATAGATAGTTAAATTTGCTATAGAGTATGGAAGAACTTGTGGAAACAAGAAAAATCCAGTTTACAGGCAAGTCTTCATACATAATTTCTTTGCCAAAACAATGGATTAGGGAACTTGGTCTTAAACGAGGAGATCAAATTAGGATTGCAAGACAAGGTTCTTCATCATTACAAATCTATCCTCCAAAATTTCATTCAAAGATTTCACAAAAAGAAGATGCGACGATTGAAATAGATATTGAAGAAGAGCCAAAATCGATAATTAGAAAACTTATTTCACTTTACTTTTTGGGTTACAAGACAATTAATGTAAAACCAAAAACTGGAAGACTAAAACCTGCTCAAAGAACTGCAATTAAAGGAGCAGTAAAGCGGATGTTGATGGGCTCTGAAATCATTTCAGATTTTACTGGTGGAATAACAATTCAGGTTTTAGTTAATTTACTAGAGTTATCGGTAGATGGAGCATTTAAGAGAATGATACATTTGGCAAAATCAATGCTAAATGATGCTATTTTAGCAGTTAAAGAAGAAAATCTTGATCTTGCAGATGAAGTGATAAACACGGATGATGAAGTAGATAGGTTTGGTTTCTATATTATACGTCAGCTAAAAATTGCAATTCAAAATGAACATATGTTAAAAGAAATGGGATTAGGAAATGCAAGAAATTGTCTTGGTTATAGATTGGTAGTAAAAAATATTGAAAGAAC
>DRGT01000029.1 GCA_011055585.1 Candidatus Nitrosopumilus sp.
CATGCTCCTGCATCAAGTTTTAGATGAATATCCATGAGTTCAAATTCTTCTTGAGGTAAATTTGTTTCATCAAAAAACACCTTTTCTGTAGATTCTATTCTAAATCTATCATCTTTGAAATGAAATCCAAGTTTTGTTTTTCTTCCTTTTCTACCTGTTGCTTTAACATTAACATCAATTATTCCTGGTTTTGCCATAGTGTAACTAGATTTTTGGTTTACAAAGACTCCAATTTGAATAGGTTTTCCAGCAGTTGCTTCTGCCATCTTTTGTATTCCATCATTCATTACAATATCTACTGATTTGAAAGTTTGAGGTACTTTGGCAATCCAATCATTTGTTCTTTCAATGGTAGATGCTATTCCTGCTCTTCTCTTTTTGTCCTCATCAGATGGGAGTTTGTAATAATCAACCCATTCAAGATAATCTTTTGAAATATCTTTGATAAATTCAATGCAAGTTATTTTGTAACCTTCTACAGTTGTGTCCCTACCTGCTTCCTCATCATAAGAGATAGTTCTGTCATCTAAAGGTAAAGCCATCAAGAGTCATACTTTGTACATGTAAAAAAATCAATGCATATAATGGCAAATCAAATAATCTTTCTTATGAGCTTTAGAGTAATTACAGAAGATCTTCAGAATCAACTGAAATCTAATCTTCCTCAAATTAGGTTAATATTAAAACAAAATCCTGCTATGGCGTATACAAAAATTACAGAAATTGGTTCAGGAGTGGGAAAAAAATACGGAATTAAACTAGTTGTAAATTTCCCAGAGCGTGGAAAAATTAATGATTTTGATTCTTATGGAAAGCAAGATCTTAGTATAATTGTAGACCAAACAAAAACGAATTTTCCTATTGAACGAAGTATAATAAAATCTAAAGCAAGTGAAATTTTTGGCGACGTTAAGATTCAAGATGCCTATATGTATGAAGGAAAAGAGGGTGTAAAAATATTTTTTGAGAATGGGAGAATTGATATTTTACCTCATTCACTTCATGTATGGTGCAAATTTTCTGAAAAAGTGACTAATTTTTGTGATTGGTTATTTGAAAATGTATACCTGTTAAAATAATCATTTTGGATTAATTTTGTTCTAAATTTTTTAAGATATTTTTTGCGTCTATGTTATCGGGATCTATTTTGAGAATTTTTTTACAACAATCCTTAACCTTTTCAATCTCTTTTAGAAATGCATGAACATTTGCTTTTAGAAGAAGAGTTTCAGGATCATTTTCATTTAATGATAATGCCTTATCAAAGTAAGCTAGAGCATTATTTGCATCCTCTAAGATATAGTAAATGCCACCCATTATGAAATAATAGTCAGAGTCTTCAGAAAATTTTTCCTCTATACTTTCTCCAAATTCTAAAGCTTCCTTGTATTCGCCTTCTTTCACTAGTTTTTTGAGATGGCGTTTTGGATAACTAAACAAGCCAACCAAGATGAAACCCTAACCAGAATTGATTTTAGTTTTAGGCAATTTTCATAATGCCGTTTTCAATTAACCATTGAATTGCATTTACAAATTCAGTGTCTGAAGAAAATCCATCTACCCAGAATCCGGTGGTAGTTTTAATCCATGAGGGAATTTCAGCAGCAAATTCTCCAGCAGATGCGGTTGGAGGAATTACAATTACTCCTTCCTTTATCAAAAATTGTATTGCATTTACAAATTCAGTGTCTGAAGAAAATCCATCTACCCAGAATCCAGCAGTAGTTTTAATCCAACCAGGTACTTCAGCGCTCGGAGTAGGTGTTGGCGTAAAACTACCAGATAATGGAATATCTATTTGTAGATAATCTGGAGCGACAGAAGGTACAACAAATTTTGGAGCTAAGCCATAAATCCATATTACGTAATGAGAAGTTCCAGCATTTTCTGTTACGAATGTGTTTCTGTGTACTTGACCAGATGGAGAGTATAGAAAGTCGCTTCCCTCTTCGTTTGCGATTGATCTTAGTGGAGGAATAGTGAAATCATCATTTACTAGCCAAATATCATACTGTACTTGGTTTAAAAATTCAGTTTGATCAGCAGGTTTTTTGAAATTTATAAACCACTCAATTCCACAGCCTGATGATGGGTTTTTTGGACCATACTTTACTTCCAAAAGATAAGCATAATTTTTTGTGGTACGTTTGATATCTACAAGATCATAGAGCTTAGGACATCCTTCTTTTATCACATCAGGTAGTTTTGCTTCAATACCGGCAAATGGATTTGTTTGAACATTTTCTTTATAATCTAATAATTCAAATTGATATTCTGGTGGAGGAATTCCTTCAGAAACATGAGTAAAAGTATCTCCTTTGATTGGAAAAGGAAATTCATCCAACACCCATACTCTGCTTATTTGTCCTCCGGTTTTCCAAGCAATTAGAGCTGTTTCATATGTTCCTGCTGGAACAGTGATTGTTTGCATTTCTTGTGGTATAATTTGTTGACCACCAATGTTTGCAATCTTTCCCCAAGATGGTTTGCTGAATTCTTTTGGTTTATCAGCATTTGCAAAGGCGGATAACCAAACTATTGAAGTTTTGAATGCGCCACGATATTTACTTAATATATCACTACCACCGGTTGGTTCAGGAGCAATTTTTCCTAATTCCATAGTTCCAGGAATTACATAAATGCGGTCATAGACTACAGTTTGTACAAGCCATTTTGTTTCTGTACCAACACTTATGTCGCCTTCTATCCAAATGTTCATTTCAAAATCTGAGCATTCCCTAAAATCAACATGACACATGCGGTAAGAGAATTGATCACCTTTTTTCAAGCCTTCCCCAACCCACCAACTGCCAGGATTATCCTTTATACCTTCAGTGAGTACATCAGTTTGA
>DRGT01000030.1 GCA_011055585.1 Candidatus Nitrosopumilus sp.
AAGCTTGGGTTTAATTGAAATCAAAAAATGGAGAATGATTAATTCTCCCGAAGTTTGCGGCGACAAGTTATGCGAAGAGCTTGAAGGAGATAGTGGAATTCCTCCATTAAAACAATTCAATGAAGGAATCTCTCTTGAAAAGATAAGATGCAAGCAAGGGTTTGAGCTTGTTTTGAAGACTTCAAACAATCATCCTGCTTGTGTAAAGGAATCCAGTATTGAGATTCTGGTACAAAGAGGATGGGCAACTGTTCTTGATATAATAATTAAACAACACATACCTGTTGATGCAGAATCTGCTGAGAAAGCAAGACAGATTGGCATAAAAGGAGTTGTTTTAGCAAGTGAAAGTTTTGTTATGGATGAGAATAATCCAACCGTTACTATAACAAGCTCAGACATTAATGGACAGGATGCAATAATTTTTGAAGGAAGTGGCTTTCGCGGATTTCATGTAATTGATGTAATTGTAACAAATGATTTTGGTTTTGAGGTAGAATTAGAAACAAAGACGGGGATGGAAGGAACATTACACATGCCATGGTTACTTTATGAATCACTTGCTCCAGGAATTTACAATGTAGAGTTTTCGGATAGAGTGAGCTCACATGAAATAACTATCAAAATTGGAAATATTCAGATAGAAAAAACAAAATTACGACTAAATGACATCACAACTAGTACGTTTAATGGAGGATATCCAATTGGATTTTCTGGAAATCTATTCACAGAGTCAGGAAAAATTATTGCAGATGTTGAAATTTTGATCATAGGCGATGGTCCATGTCCTTCAGATGGAATCATTGCAAAAGGGCAAACTGACAAGCGTGGTAGATATCGTATAATGGTTGAAACAATGATTTGGGATCCAACAGACAACATGATAAAAATTCATGCAGAATATTTGGGCGATGAATTCTATTCACCAGCATATTCTCAAGATGAAGTGATTATTGTTTATCCAAATAAAGATACAAAAAGTTGCTAATTTTGAACCTGGTTAATCATTTTTAGAAATTCTTGAAATGTTATAATTTGGAGGTATTTTTTGCTTCAGAAACAGAATTTAGTTAACTGGAGTTCCCCAGCCTCTTTCAACTAACTTTGAAACAGAATTATCAGTAACACACACTTGAATTTCACTTCCAGTTTTTTGCATTAATTGATATTCTTCTTCGCATGTGAACTCTTCTACTTCAAAATTGTTTTCATTATCCAGAGTTGCTGCCTCAGAAGTAAATTCTAAAAGTTCATTTTCTTGTGAGCTTACTTCAGAAATTTGTTCTGATTCAGTTGATTCATCATAATCTATTGTATAAACTTCAGTTTGTGCTGTAGTATCAATTGTTTTCATTTCAGATGAAAGTTTTTTATCATACATTGGATTTAGTGCATATTTTCCAAGTCCTTTTTGTTCCATATGAGCTACAAATGCAGCTTTTGTTTCATCTGGTAAGGCATTGAAATCATTAATGTCTGAAACTTTGTTGTACAGTTCGTATTTGTTAACCATGTCTAAACTAAACTGAATTCTCTCAGCTCGTGTTATTGATGCATGTTCAATGAATGCTTGTTGTGCTTGTTGGAATGATCCACCATTTGCAAGAATTTGGTCTCTGTGTTCTCTTGCAATCTCTACTTTAGAGTACATGTAATTGAAAAGTGACCAATAGTAATCATGATATTCTTCAGGATATTGCGAGACAAATTTTGCAAAGGCAGCTCGTGGAGTTTTATCAGCATATTTTTTGTTCATTCTGTCTAGTTCTTCTTGAAGTTGTGCATTTGCAATTTGTCTTTGTTGTTCAATGAATTTTTCATGTTCTGTTTGAATTCTTTGATGGTTTTCAAGTTCTGCAATTCTTTGTTTTGAAAGCTCTATGTATTCGAGTAATCTTTGTGCAAATGGATCATTTAGAATTTTATCCTTGTCATATTCTTCCCATTCTGAAACATTTACAGGATCTTCTTCAGCAGAAACAGAGTAAGATGTTACTGATAACAGCATTACAAGCGAAAGTGTTACAGCGAGAATTTTTCCCCTTTTCATACCCACCAACTAGTTTAGTATTGACTTTAAATATAAATCCGAATCTTTCGTACGAAATGCTTATCTATAATAATTAAAGAAAGAATTGATCCTACTCTAAGAGATATTTTGTGTGACTAGATTTAGCAAACGAAATTTTTTCATTACTGATTTTTGATACAAATTTAACGAATCTGGTTTTGATTCACATTTTTTGCAGATGCATAGCTGTGAAACAACTTCCAAATCACAGCTTTCACGAAATTCACATTGCTGACATCCTGCAGGACCACCACATACACCACAGGTTAGCTCCTTGACTTCTGCACACTTTTCATGCTTTACACCAACGTCTTTTGCCCAAAGTCCTAGCTCGCCTTTCTCAATTTTTTCATCACATACGATACATTTTCCAGGAAACTTCATTGTAATTTTGCGCCAGCTCATAGTCTTTCAATCTCTTTTTCTATTATATCTCCAAAGCTTTCCTCAACCTCAAGTTCGAGTTTTTTGTTTTTTATCATAAACAAAATGTATGGCAAATAAAATGTAGCAAACACACTTTTAGAGATATGAAATTTTTTTGCCATAACTTCTGCAAGTGCTTTGAGACTTCGTCCATCCCAGCGTAGTCTATTCAAAATAGGCCATGAAAGATTATACTGTGAATATCGAACAGATATTCCTTTTTGGTACAATCCAAGTAAAATTTCATCAAGGTATCGCAACAATCGCCATTCCTGAGTTTTGAAAATTTTTCCATAAAGCATATCAGCTTTTGAGATTACCTCAAGCATTTTTGCCATGTCCTGTTGTGAAAGATTACTTGTGATGATGCTGGAATAGAATGCGTTAATTTTTTCGCGAGGATCAATTGACATGGAGTAGATTACGCTACGTGCTTCATCAAGTGAATTTGCCTTAAAGAATGCATTAACACCGGATTCTACATCAAGTGTTTCAAATGACTTTTCAGTTTGTGGATTAAATCCGCCAACAAGTGCTTGAGCAGAATTAATCATAGAGCGGATATCACCTCTAGAGTCAGCAATAATTTTGATTAACGAGCCTGGACTGAGCTTTTCACCTTCCATTTTTAGAATATTTTCAAGGTGTAATCGCATAAGTCTGGGTGGAAGTGGTCTAAAGTAGATAGTTTTTGTTGTTTTTTTGATACTTTTCATTTTTGTTGATGTATCAGAGTTTGCTGCAAGAACAATTGGAACAGTTGGTTCTTTGAGAATTTTGATCAAGGCTTCTGCTCCACCAAAGTCTGCTCTTCCATGAATTCCATCAACCTCATCAACAAAGATCATTGGACTTCCAAGAACACTAATATTTCCAAGAACCGGATTCAAAACTTCAGAAATTCTTGATTTACTTCTAACATCGCTTGCATTAAGACTAATCATGTCATAACCAAACTGTTTTCCAGATAGATTTGCAATCGTAGTCTTTCCAATTCCAGGTGGACCAACAAGCAAAATTGGTTTTGTTCCTTTTTTCCACTTTGCAAACCATTCAACAAGGACAGTTCGTGCCTCTTCATTTCCAATCATGTCAGAAATGCTTTGAGGTCGATGTTTATCAGACCACATCATAGTACATCACTTTGGAAGATTTTCAGTGAACTTGTCCCACATGTTTGCCTTTGCAAGTTGATTATACCAGTACTGATTGTAATGCTCAACTGTTAAGAATAGAAAATCTAAGAATTCACAATATGAAAAGTTTTCTGGTAACAATTCAATTGCAAGTCTTGCATCTTTAAGATACAAGTTTGCTTTTTCCAGTGTTAATTCTAATCCTTTTTTCACATCATTTGCCAACAAAGAATAGTAAAGAGGCCATGATGGAATTTTTAGATAACCATTTTTGATAGAATCTTCAATTTCATTTCCACAACCAACTCCTTCAGCAGCCCGTGCCATACCAAGATAGAAAATTTCGCCTAATGGATTTTTCCCAAGTGCCATGTTTCGTCCAGCTGTGCCCATAACTGATCGATATTTTTTGTAACACTGATTCATCTCCTCTTCAGTGATACTAGTCGGTTTTTGTTTTAGTTTCATGTCAATGTACTGGCCATCTTGGGCATCTTTGAATCCCTTCTCAAAGTTTTTGAGAACCTCCTCTCCGCCTTTAGCAATCTTGTCTCGTGCTATTTTGAGGATGTATGGATTCATCAGCTTGTAATCATCCAAATATTCCAAATCCTCATCCTTATCCACAATTCTGTCCATTGGCTCACTTAGATCAATGGCAATGATGTGACCATCAACAAGGTCCATTCTCATCTGCTCATCACGATTTCCATAGTATTCTGCTGCAGCATCATACAGTGCATTAAAGACAGGAAATGTCATTTTTACAAAATTAGAGTTTAAAATTCTCAAAACACGGTCTTGCAGAACATCAAGATGCTCTAGTTTGGATTTGATTGGGTCTATTTCAGAAGCTTTTAGAATTATTTCAGTCGAGCCAACCTCTTCTGCAAATGCGTTTTGTGTAGAATTTGGAGCAGAGTCAGCTTTAATTTCTTCAAGTAAATCTACCGTAAATCGTTTAGCAAAGTTTGGAAATTCAATTTCTGTTTCTTCTTTGTATTTCTTGAATAACTTGTAGCCTTTAGATTTGAATAATCCTTGTTTGATTATTTGCTTTCCTGGTTTTGTAGTCACCAGTGCTTCTTTGCTTACAACTGACTGGTCTTTTCCACTCACATTGGCACAGTTTTGTTATAGTTATTTATGCTTTCAATTCTATTTCACTTAAATTACGACAAAATCGAATTCATCGTATGCAAGTAATAGAAGTCTTGAAAGAAGTTTCAAAGCAAGTATACGATAACGTAAAAAACTTGGCAGGAACTGAAGATGCTGCTGGTGATTTTGGAAGAGGAGCTGGTGGAGATATTTCAAGAAAGATCGATATTGTTGCAGAAAAAACTGTATTAGATTATCTAAAAAAAATTAATTTTGAATGTGTTGTTCTTGGTGAAGAATGTGGTAGAGTAGAATTATCAAATAATCCAAAAGGATTTCTAATAATGGACGCTATAGATGGTTCTGCAAACGCAGTTAGAGGCATTCCATTTTTTTGTTGTTCATTAGCGTTTGCAACTGAAGATAAACTTAGCTCAGTCACAGACGCTGTGGTAACCAATCTATCAAATGGAGATTTGTATTGGGCAACAGAAGGCCAAGGAACCTATCTAAATGAAACTAGAATTCATGTTCATGATAAAAAACCAGTATATAGAATAGTTGGGATAAACACTTCTGGTGCATCGGAAGAAGTAATGAAAAAACTTCAACCAGTTTTCGAACAACGTAATCATACCAGACATTTTGGAGCAAACGCACTTGAAATGGCATTTTTTGCACAAGGATTGATAGATGTTTTCATTGATTTGCGAGACAAAATTAGAATTATAGACATTGCCGCAGGATGTTTTTTGATTAAAGAAGCAGGTGGTTTAGTGTTAGATGCAAAACTAAATCCACTTGATTCTGATCTTAGTTATCAAACAAGATTGTCATTCATTGCAGCTGCAAATCAAGAAATCTTACATGACATCATGACTCAAGTAAAATAATGGCGCCCACGGCGGGATTTGAACACGCGTCTCAGCCGTGACAGGGCCGAATTCTAGACCGGGCTATACTACATGGGCACAAGTCTTCAAAAAAAATTTTGCAAGTTTAAAGCTTTCTTAGAATTGAAAAAACTTGTAAAAGACTAAATTATACACATCGAGGAGTTTTGTGGGGGTCTGTGGCGCAGCCAGGTAGCGCACCGGCCTTTTAAGCCGGTTGTCGTGGGTCCGAATCCCACCAGACCCGCTCTCATTTCACGATCAATCTTAATAGTTCAAACCTTTTCTGGATAATCTTACTATGATTATCCACTTATGATTAATCGACAGTTCAGTAATTCTGTTAACATTTGATACGAACTGTCAAGATCAGATTTAACTAAAATGGAAAGGTTCTTTGTTTAATGAGAAAGGTTCCACGTCCATTCAAAATGCCTTGGGGTAATGGGATGGTAGTAAAAGAGGCGTCCATCATTTCTCAATATCACGAACCAACTGTCCAGCTTTTACAGTTTGATAATGGTAACAGAGCGATTAGGTTCTGTTCCTACAACAAAGGAAGGTTTAGTCGAGTTCCTTTAATGATAGATGAAAAGGATTTGCGAAAATTGGGAAGTGCGATTAAGAAGGAAAAGGAAATCTCCAAGTTCATTTCGAGGCTATCTTAATTATGATAAAATGTGCTGATTGTAGCTGTTTACCAGCTGAAATGTAAATCTAAACAGTTTCAAGTTTTTCAATTCCAAAAATAATACCATAATAGTCTGTAAAAGAAACATCAGTAATCCTAAGATTAAATTTTTGTAAAATTTGCTCCATAAAAGCAAATTGTACATTCTTTTGATTTGTTTTGATTTTGATATGACCATCTATCAGTAATCTCTCCCAATCAGGAAGATTATCCTCTATAAAATCAAAATTTCATCATACTCTTCTAATTTTTTTTCATTCAAACTTTTTTCCCAATTACAACCATAAACATTACACTTTTACCTTTAGCATGGGGTGAAAAGAAATCAGTCACTTGATCATCGTAAAACGTCAAGCCTGTAGCTCCGAGGCTATGTGCATAAGAGCCTAGATAGAGTTTTCCTCCAGTGATGCTAGCTTCTAGCTGAGCTGCTCTGTAACCTCGATTTCCAAAGCGCTTTAGAACTTTATTCAAATCACTCATTAAGAATAAAGATGCACTACCATCTGCAGGAAGGGTTTGATCTAGGCCAAGGTTACCTGCCACATGTCGAAATTTTCCTTCTCTAAGCAATTCGAGTACGTTTTTTTCTCGGTTGTAAAAGTATGATCCTGATCCCAAATCGTTTACTGAGTTTATTATTATGTATAAATCAATTAACGAATTACCATATGGTTTTAGAAAATCAGTTGGAACTCCTCGGGTTGAATAATAAATTATTGTAGAAAATTGTTGCAATGAAATTGATTCCAGAGAAAATTGTCGGGTAGAACCTCGTCGTATTATAACAGATTCGAGGGAATCCTGAGGCATTCCATTCTCAGGAGATGGTTGTAAGGGGATGATATTTCCTACGTGTAGGAGTGTTGTGATTTTTGGAGTATTGCCCTGCCAGTCCTTCACTTTAACTACTGAGTTTAATGATGAAGCTTGGTGCATCCTCTGTATTTCTGGATCATCGATGTTGTAGTTTGAAAGCGGCTCAGTTTTTACATTTAGTAACTCTACTTCTGGAACCTCCTTACCTGAAACATTGTTGGTGAATCCTATTGGTACAAGTGCAAGAGACACCTCTTTATCCGAATTCAAGTCAAGGAGCAAATTTACTTGTTTGTCTACAAAACCAACTATGACTTTTGCAGCTAAACCTTGTGCAGAACTAATTGCAAGTGTATTTGCTATTATTGTACCACAGTCCCAAAACGCATGACGATATTCCCGTGTTTGGTACTTGACTGTATTTCTTGTAAAGATGTCAGTGTAAATCAGAATCACAGGTGCTTTCTCTGCATTAATATCATTTCCAGTGGCACTAACAAGAACACGCCTATAATCCCCTTTTCGTAATTGTCTTAGTTTCATTTCTTTAGGGTCAAAATGATAAACTCCAGCCTCAAGACCTGAAACGTCTTGGCATACAACATAAATTTCTATATGATAAAGTGCGCCAGTACATGAAGCAGCTCGAAATTCTACATCCCCTACCCCAGGAAAATTAATAGTCTTTGTAATTCCACCAGAGAAGTAAAGTATCTTTGCAAGAACATTGAGGTCAGGAATTTGTTTTCCTTTCAATTTGATATTGGCTGAAATTGCTTTCAGTGCAGAGAAGTCTTTTTCTGACTTTTGAATTGGTAAGGCAATGGAAGGAAGGTCTTTGTATATTTTGTATGGGTTTGGTCTATTTG
>DRGT01000031.1 GCA_011055585.1 Candidatus Nitrosopumilus sp.
AAAATTCTTGTATCAAAACCATTTACCATACCATGATTTCGAATCATTAGTAATTTTTCATGTAGTTTTTTACTGTTAGTTGTAATCAATCCTCCTTCTCCAGATGTCATAACTTTAGCTGGATAGAGGCTGTAACAACCTAGCTCAGAAAAAGTGCCAGTATGTTTTCCTCTTAAAGTAGAACCTAAGGATTGTGCTGCATCTTCTATGACATGAATTCTTCGTTTTTTTGCAATTTCAGAAATTTGATCGATAAAAGCTACATTTCCGTAAAGATGAACTGGTATTACTGCTTTGGATTTTTTTGTAATCTTTTTTCTTAGATCATCAGGATCCATTGTATAATTTTCTTTTAAGATGTCAACAAAGACCGGTTTTGCTCCTGTTGAAATGACAGCATTAGCAGTTGCAACAAACGAAAAAGATGGAATTAGAACTTCGTCACCTTGTTTGATATCTAATGCAAGTAATGCGGCTTGAAGAGCAGAGGTTCCAGAATTTACGGCGACGGCATATTTTGATTTTGTAAAGGATGATGCTAATTTTTCAAATTCTTGAACATTTTTTCCTCCTGTTTTAGCAGCTATTGTGAGAGCACCTTCTTTTAGAACGCTTGTAACAGCCTCAATTTCCTCCTTTCCTACCAGAGGAATGTTTATTGGGATTTTCACATTTGGTGTGTTCAAAACTTCTCTAATAAACTCCTCTAAATTGTATGAATTTTTATATCTCACAATTTGGGAATCCGCATAAATGAAATCCCGTCATCTCAATGAATCGGATAGAGCTTACAAAGTTTACTTGTACATTTTCTATGTTTGTGGTGTTATTATGGTATCAATTACAGTGTTTGGAGTTTATGCCATGTTAGAAGAATGGGAAGAAAACGGAACATATGTGATGGGAGAAGTTTTACACAATACAGTAATTCCTTTTGAGAATTTTGCACGACTGACTACTTGGTTATTTTTTTCAACAATTATTGGATGGTATTGCGTTACAAGAATTGGTTGGAAAAAAACAGCAGGTGATAAGATAACTGGTTTGAGGATGTCATTACTGCAACTAATGTTGTTAGGTTTTGCAATAATTTCTCTTTATGAGGTTTTTTGGAACTTTTCAGTTCTTACTTCAATAATGACAGCAGAGTTAGTTAATGGAAATTTTCCTGACATAGATAGATTATCAGTTGGTTATCCTGATCCAGATAGACCGTGGAATCTTATTTTTGCTACAAAAATATTCCTTTCAGCATTAATTATTAGTGCGCATGCATTTTATCTTAGCACCAGACCAAGAAAGACCTTGGACGGTTTTGAGTAACTTTATAGGGTTACAATCTAAACCAATTTTAGATTGGATGTTACAGAAAAAGTTGATCTAATAGAAAAACCACCAACAGAAGAAATTGTTACAAAGGAAGAATTAATTGAGTTACTAAAAACAAATTCTCAGCCCAAGCATTATATCGGTTTAGAAATCTCCGGATTTCTTCATCTTGGAAGTCTGTTAACAACTGGTTACAAAATTAATGATTTCATAAAAGCTGGAGTAGATTGTACTGTATTTCTTGCAGACTGGCACACTATAATCAATGAGAAATTAGGTGGAGATGAAGAAAATATTTCCAAAGTTTCAGAATATTACAAAGAGGCTTTTGAAACAGTTTGCCCTGGGGTCCATGTAAAAACGGGTTCAGAATTATACGCAGAGGAACAAAGTAAGGGATATTGGAGAGATCTTGTTCGATTTACAAAGCACATGTCTTTGGCTAGGACAATGAGGACCCTAACAATTATGGGAAGATCTGAAAAGGAAGAGAAGATTGATCTTGCAAAGCTGCTTTATCCTCCAATGCAGGCTCTAGATATTCACTATCTTGATGTTGATATCGCTCATGCTGGAATGGATCAAAGAAAGATCCACATGCTAGTAAGAGATACTTTTCCCAAGATGGGATGGAAGGTACCAGTTGCAATTCATCACAAGCTATTACCTGGATTAACGAAACCGGGTGAACAAGAAGCTGATTATCTTACCACAGCAGATAGTAGAAAAATAACCACAGAAGATGGTAGAAAAATAATTCTTGCAAAAATGAGTAAAACTAATCCTAATTCTACAATATTCATTCATGATTCTCCTGATGAGATAAGAACAAAGATCAAAAAAGCTTGGTGTGAGGAAGGAAATATTGAAAATAACCCACTATTAGAAATTTCTAAACAGATTTTGTTTCATGATTATGATGAAGTGAGGGTGGAAAGACCCGAAAAATTTGGGGGAAATGTTAGTTTTTCTAAATATGAAGAGTTGGAATTGGCTTTTGTAAAAAAAGAACTTCATCCAACTGATCTTAAACAAACAGTTGCTGAACTTTTGGTTCCAATAGTATCTACATTAGCAGGTAAATTTTCCTTAGAGCATGATTTAGCTGATATAATAAAGAAAAGTAGTTAGACTTTTAATTTTGGATTTGTTTGTTCTTGTAAATTGTATTTTGATTTATAACCCCTAGGGTTAATCATCAAATCTTTGTAATTGTATGTAGAAGAGTTTCCAACAATTACAGTACTAATCATTCCCAGCTTATCAGAATGGTTTTCCAAGTTTTCAAGATCTGTGAGTACTACAGATTGTGAATTTCTAAAAGCACCTTTGATTATAGCAACGGGGGTAGAAGGTTTTCTGTATTTTAATAGAATTTTTCGAGTGTCTTGAAGTTGATGAATTCGTTTTTTGCTTGATGGATTGTAAATTACAATCACAAAATCGCCTTGAGCTGCAGCCTCTACTCTTTTTATAATTATTTCCCAAGGTACAAGAAGGTCACTCATACTCAATACTGCAAAATCAGTCATTAGTGGTGAGCCTATAATTGAGGCACAAGAATTCAGAGCAGAGATTCCTGGAATAATCTCTACCGGTAAACCAGTTTTTGGATCCCAGCCAGATTCTGCAAGTGTTTCATAGATTAATCCAGCCATTCCATAAATTCCTGGATCACCACTTGAAACTAGTGAAACGATTTTTCCAGATTTAGCTAAATCAATACATTGGCGTGCACGTTCTACTTCTTGTGTCATTGCATATCTGTAAACATCTTTTCCTTCAATTAGATCTTGTACAATATTGACATAAGTTTCGTAACCAACAATTGTATCACTTTCTTCTATTACTTGTTTTGCACGAAAAGTCATGTGATCATGGTGTCCTGGACCAACACCAACAATGTACAGTTTTCCACTCAACATTAGAGTAAAATTTCTTAAGACAATTTATCCCTTTACTGGAAAGGATCAATGAATGGGCAGTTAACTATATGATCTGAATTCATTGGACGGGCTAGACTTACTGTAATAAGATCATCTGATTTGAATGAATCAATATCAGCTTTAGTTTCCAATACTTTGGCATTTTCTGGATCATTCCATTCAATCATGAAAATTCTCCACATTGGGCTGTATGTTTCATCACCTGGTGCAGATGCTGAAATTCCTGCTTGGAATCCTAAAGGTCCAGAACCCTTTATACCATTTTGAAATTGAAATAGGTCAACTGCAGCTGCGTTTGCAATCAGATTAGCAGATGTTGGTGCATCTGTAACTCCCATCATTTCTGCAGGACCTAAAGGTGTTGCGTCAGTTACAATGTAATAGATTGTTTTGCCATCAGGTCCCCAACCGCGATGTGCAATGAATGTAGCAGTCATGTTGTCTTTGTTAATGTCTAATACTTGTCCTCCACCATAAGGCATATCATCAGTGAGGGTTTTGTTATCTTTTACAGTCATTTGTCCCTCTGGCCAGATAATTTGAGGCATGTTAATTACAACTTCAGTATCTTCGAACGTTATTCTTCCTGTCTGTTCTGCTCCTATAATTGCTTGTGTAGAATTAAGAACTTCTGGAACCTGTCCAATTTTCCAAGAAATATTAGTTACTGAAGCTAGTGCACTGTATTCATCAGTTTGAGCTGGTGTGCTTGAGAAGACTTCATCTTGATAACCATGTATTCCATCACCATCCACTCCATCAGTAAACATGTAAACAGTTTGTAGTGCTTCTTTTGGTGTATTACTAAGAGGGGGAGCTAGTTCTACTTTCCATTCTTGCTGTTCTGTAATTAAATCAACATGAGTTTCATCATTAGAATCAGTAATGATGTAATAGACCGGTTCTCCATCAAATGTTCCCATATGCAATGGGATGATAGCTGGAACATTAGCTCGCGATAATAGTAAAGTTGGTTCTGCTTCTTTTTCAGCTTCTATTTTTTGCATTATTACTTCTGTTGGTTGTCCACGAATCCAACCATCCACACTTACAGTTGCTGAAAATGGTTCTGTATTTGTTGTGTGCAATGCTAAAGCTGCTCCTGTAAATTCAAAAGAACCAGCGCTGATTCCAGGTTTTACTAATGATAAACCATAGATTGTTTCACTATCAACAGTCCAAGTTGGCTGGCCTATTGCTTGGGTATTAGGAATTTCATGTAAAACAACAATTTGAATGGGTTCACTTGCTGTATAGGTTATTGAACCATCATACAAGGTACCTGTATTTGGAGAAAGAATCAGAGCAAGTTGATGAGATTCATGACCTTGTCCAGGATCTTGTGAAGAAGTAATGGTTTGAGTGAAATGGATTTTTTTTCTTGAACCTGCATCTACAAATTGTTCAGTAATAGCTGGAATTGAAATTATTCCTGCAACAACAACAGAAATTGCAACAATTGCAATTATTTTATTCAATAAAATCACGATCTGATGTTCCTTTAAATCTGTTTGTCCAATTTTCTAGTTTATTTTTGCCAATTCAAACTCATTATGCAAAGCCTGTACTGCTAATTTACAGTCTGAATTTTTTACAACAAATGCTAAATTAAGTTCTGAAGAACCCTGAGTTATCATTGTAACATTAACTTTCTTTTTTGCAATAGAACCAAACACTTTGGATGCTACACCAACAGTTCCT
>DRGT01000032.1 GCA_011055585.1 Candidatus Nitrosopumilus sp.
GATGGACTTTCAGTTATTTCAAAAACTATGAAATTTGGCAACCCTACCACAGGAGGCTCATCTTCCCAGCCAACCTCAATTTCGTATGGACCTACAAAATCTGATGTATGAGCAAAAGCTGATGGAATTCCAACTAATAATAAACTAGCAATAATTATTGATAATTTCACGTTTTGCAAACGTGTTTCACATGTTATAATTATTACTTAAATTTTCAAAACTCACAAAGTAAACGTGTTTAAATTTACTGGGGGTAGTTTGGTAATAAAATGAAAAAATTACTTTTTGCTTCATTATTGATTTTAGTGGTTGGTTTCCCATCAGTTTTTGCACATCCATTTTTGGAAGAAACTAATCCTCCACGTTCATCAACTGTTCCTACTGGTGTTACTGAAATTATTACATATTATTCAGAAGCTGTTGAATTTAATTTTAGTGTGATTAAGGTTTTTGATGCTTCTGGAAATCAAATTGATAACAAAGATGTTCATTACTATGAAGGAGAAAATTCTCTAATTGTTACTACATCACCACTTGAAGATGGTGTTTATACCGTAACAACTAAGGTTTTATCAAAAATTGATGGACATTTAGTTGATTATGCATTTGTAATTGGTATTGGAGATGTAGAGTTAGAAATTCCTACCGAAGAAAGAGACATTTCTGACATTGTGTTTTTCCCTGAAGCTGCTTCAAGATTCCCTGGGCTTGTAGGACAAACAATTGTACTTGGTGGAGTAATTGCATCATTACTAATATGGGGAACACAAAACAGAACTTTAATCAAAACAGATTTCGAAAAACTACAGTCACTATATCATGGGAAATTTATGACGCTAATTGGAATTGGTTTGATAATAGTTTTTACGTCCAACATTTTGATGTTAACCATTCAAACTTTAAGATTACAGACATCAGCATTTGATGCACTTCAAACTTCTTTTGGTGAAACATGGATTATTCGAATGGTGATTACTGTAATTCTACTTGGCCTTTGGTTTGGAATGGAAAGAATGAAAAAGCTTTCAATGAAAAATCAGATTCCACTTTTGATTTTATCGCTTGCACTAATTGCAACGACCACAATGATGGGTCATGGTGCTGGTAGTGAATTAGTTCCTCCCGTTATACTTGATTATGTACATAATTTAGTTGCAGCAATCTGGATTGGGGGAATAATCTTTTTTGCATTTGCCTTTTTGCCTTCACTTACTGCCTTAGATTCAAGTATTAAAGAAAAATTAACTCTTATAGCAATTCCAAAATTTTCAATAATGTTTATAATTTCAGTAGGAATTGTAATAATTTCAGGTCCTACACTGATGTGGTTTTTGGAAGATGACGTAAGTCTAATTACTGATTCAATTTATGGGAAATTCATTTTTGCAAAGATTGCAATTGCAATTGGAATGATTGTGATTGGGGGTTATCACCAATTAAAACTTCAAAAAGAAGGTGAATCGAGTCTTCAATCAGGTTCTATTTCAATTCATAAAAAATTAAAAAAATCACTAAAGATTGAAACAGGATTAGGAATTGCCCTTTTAGGAATGGTGGCTCTCTTAGCAAATGGTTCTCTTCCAGCGGGTGAAATTCAAGAAGTTGAAGCACAACAAATTGTGTATGGATTTAAAACAATAGAGTTTTCTGAAAAGGCAAAGTTTGATGTAGATATTAAACCGTTTACAAGCGGTAAAAATTTGTTAACTCTATCTGTTTCTGAAATTAATGGAGTTCCACTTTCTGATTTTAGTCAACTTAAAGTCAAAGTGTCTAACCCTCAAAGAAACATTGCACCAATTGAAATTCCGATGAATCAGATTTCCGATAATAAGTTTCAAGGAGAAATTACATTTGGGTTTTCTGGAAATTGGCAGATTGAATTAGAGGCTCAGAGAACTCAAAGTGCAAATGAAGGTGTTTTTCTTAATTTACTTGTAAAGCCACGACTTGATGATCTTAGAATTGAGTTAATTGAATATGATTTTCCTGAATTTGCAGGACCACTTTATCCAGTTTATGATGGAAAAAATACAATTTGGATAAGTGATTCAACTGCACCAAAACTATGGAAGTTCTCACTTGATGATCAACAGCTTGAATCATTTGAATTTGAAGGTATAGCTTCAATTTCACTTACAATTGACAATGACGGAAAGATTTGGTTCACAGATACACCAGCAGAAAAAATTGGATTTTTCAATCCAAAAACAGAGGAATTTCAAATAATTTCACTTCCTGAACTTGATCCAATAATTGCAACTCCTCGCCCAGTATTCCTAGAAGTTGATTCAGATAACAATGTGTGGATTTCTGTGCCTACAAAAAATGCCATTTTAGAATACAACCAAAAAACTGCTGAATTTAAAGAATACAAACTACCTACTACAGATTCTGGCCCATTTGGTTTACTATTTGATCAAAGTGGAAAAATGTGGTTCACTCAAACACAGATAGGACAAATTGGATACATTGATCTTCAAACAGATGAAATAAGAGAGATTCCACCACCAGAACCATTTTCAATTTTAGAAACTTTAACTTTTGATAAAGATGGAAACATTTGGATTTCAGAACATGATGAAAACGGTGGAATCATAAAATTTAATCCAATTTTAGAAACCTATGAAAAAATTCCGGCTTCTGATACAACTGCATTACCCAATGATCCAACTTTTGATAGATATCAAAACATTTGGTTTGCACAACATACTGTAGATAAACTTGCAGTGTATGATCCTCACAATCAAAATTTAATTGAAGTTCTCATACCGACTCAAACATCTTTTGTACAGTTTATGACAGTTGATGATAAAAACAATATTTGGTTTGCAGAACAACGTGGTAGTAAGATTGGAACAGTAAAAATTACTGAGTTGCCAAGGTCCGGAATAATTTCCATTGACGAAAAAGGCTTTGAATTAAAATATACAGAGATCGTATCTCCACTTATTTCTCTTGGAATTATTGCAACATCACTATTTTTTGTAAAAAGTGTTAAAGACAAGAGAAGAATAGATTCTCTAATTTCTTCTTAAGCTTTAACTAAACCTGCAGCTTTTATTCCCAGTGTTAATGCAAAAATTCCAATTGATAATAAAACAATAGTTCCCGCTGGAGTTATATCAAAAATATAGGAAACGGCAATTCCTGCAACAACTGAAAATACTGCAAAGCAAATTGAAAGTAAAGCAGTTTGTTTGAATCCTTTTCCATACATTATTGCAGTAACATTTGGTATAACAAAAAGTGCGGAAATTAACAATATGCCAACTAGTTGAATTGAAGTTACAACAGTAATTCCTGCAAGAAAAACAATCAGATAGTTTATTTTTTCAACCGGAATTCCACTAACTTTGGCTTGCTCTTCATTGAATGTAGAATAGACTAGTTGTCGATAAAGAAGCAAAATTACGACTAGAATTATGCCTGTAAGGCTAAGAATCAGAATTGTATCTTCGATGCTTACCAAAAGTATGCTTCCAAACAAGAAACTGAAAATATCAATTGTAAAACCATCAGAAAGACTAATCAAAACTAGTCCAATTGCAATTCCAGATGAAAGTAAAACAGCAACAGATGCATCTCCTGAAATTTTGAATCTATTTCTAACTCTAGTGATTATAAGGGCACTGCCAAGTGAAACTGCATATGCAGTCCATAATGGATAAATTCCTGCCATCAATCCTAGTGCGATTCCTCCAAATGAAGAGTGAGCAATTGCATCACCAAATAAAGAATAACGTCTTAGAACCAAAAATAGCCCAACAACAGAACAAAGTATAGCAATTGCTATTCCTGAAATGATTGCTCTTTGCATAAATCCGTAAGTTAAGATTTCAAAACTCAATGTGCCTCGTGATGATGCATATGTTGCTGCATTGATGCCTCAGAATATTGCTTTACAAGTTCTTCATTCTCAAAGAATTCATGTGATTTTCCATGGAAGAATAATGTTCTATTCAAACATGCAACTTTGTTTGCAAGTCTGTTGATTGCATCCATGTCGTGTGATGACCAAATTATTGTAATCTTTTGCTTTTCATTTAGTTCTCGTAAAATGCTATAGAAAATTTCACTGCTTTGAACATCAACTCCAGTAACTGGCTCATCAAGAATCAAAATTTTTGGTTTGTTTACAAGAGCTTTTGCAATAAAAATTCGTTGTTGTTGTCCGCCAGATAATTCACCAATTCTTCTATCTCCAAGCTCATGCATCCAAACCTGTTGTAGAACTTGATCGATCGTTTCTTTTTCAGAATGGTTTGTCCATGCCATTTTAACAACATCTTTTACAGTTGCTGGAAAGTTTTTCTCAAAAACAGGCTTTTGTGGTACGTATCCAATTTGTTTTAGATATTTTCGTGATTTACGAATGTCTTCACCAAAGAACTTTATCGTACCTTTGTAATTTGTTAAAATTCCTAGCATACAGGAGAATAAAGTAGATTTTCCAGCACCGTTTGGTCCAATTATGCCTAGAAAATCGCCTTCATTTATTAAAAAACTGACATTATCAAGTGCTTTAACTCCAGGATATTGTACTGTAAGATCCTTTATCTCAACGACTTTCAATTACATAATGCCTCCTTTAGATTAGAAAGATTGTTTTCCATTTTCAAAAAATAATCAGAATCATCACTAATAGTTTCAATTGGTGATAAAACTAAAACTCTAGCACCGATTTCATTTGCAATAACTTGTGATGTTCTAGTATCTACTGTTTCTTCAGTAAAAACAACATCAATATCAAAAGTTTGTGCTAAATTGATAACTGTCTCTAAAGTTTTTAGAGTTGGCCCAATGTTTGGTTCGTTTGAATTAACTATAGAATGTTGATTCAAACCATATTCTACTGCAAAATATGAGAATGCGTTGTGAAATGCAATAAAGTCTTTGTTACAAGATGACAACTCTGTTCTGATTTTTGAATCTAATGCATCAAGCTTATCCTGATATGATTGCGCGTTTTGTCTATAGAATTTTTCATTTTCAGGATCAATTGATATCAATGCATCTACAATATTTTGAACCTGAGTTTTTGCCTTTACAGGATTTAGCCAAATGTGAGGGTCGCCTGTAGAACGATCAAAATGATTAGTATCTTTTCTTAATGCATCATCAATTATTAGTGAAATTCCCTTACTTGTATCTACAATTACTACATCAGAGTTTACTGTATCAATATCATCAGCCCAGTTTTCAAAACCAATTCCATTAATTACAATAAGATCAGCTTCATGCATCTTTTGCAGATCATTAACTGTTGGTTCCCAATCATGTGGTTCAATTCCTGGTGGAATTAACAAGGAAACACTGACTTTGTCTTGACCGACTTGTTTTGTAAATTCGTAAAGAGGGTAAAATGAAACAATTGCAGAAAGTTCTGCTGTTCCAGATGATGCTGAAACAAAGGATTGATCAGAATTCCAAACATATGCTGATGAGATTGGTATGATTACTGCTATTGCTAGGATGGCTGCCTTTGTCTGATTGTCCATAACCTAAATGGCTGTGAATTATTAATAAATGTACAAAAAGTTAATAATTTTAATTAAAACCTTATATGAAAATTATTAACATCAAGGCTATGCCAATTGTTTCTATTTCACTAAATGATGATATTCTCGAAGATCTAAGCAAGCTGCAAAAATCATTGGGGTTTTCAGGAAAGTCTGATGCTATACGAGCTTGCATCAGAAGTTTCATTGCAGAAGAAAAACAAAAGGGAGAACTTCATGGTGACGTTCATGCTATTTTGTTAGTTGTACACAATGATGAGTTTGATAGTATTGTAACTGGAATAAAACATAATTTTGAATATCTAATTACAACACACCTTCACAGCAAAATTGAAGGAGAGAAATGTATGGAGCTTTTTGTTCTTGATGGGGATGCTGAAAGAGTAGATACATTCACAAAAGATTTTCAAATAAATAAAAAAATGGATACAGTAAAACTAGTAACTTTATGAGAATTGCAATTTTGTAAATGAATTTCTTTTACTTAGAATAATCACAGAAGCTATAGTCAATACTAGAATCATAGTTACTATGGAACCAAATTCTGGTACCACAACTAAACCAAATTCTGTATCCATTCCAGTTCCTCTAATATTTTCAAATCTAATAATTGTAGGACCTGTTTGACTTTCAGAAAAGGTAAATTCTTCAAAAAAACCACCTATAACAGCATTTCCTGATGTTTTGTGAATTGTTTTTCCATTTTGAATTATTACAAAATCATATGAAGACTGTCTTAGATTATTTCCAGTTGTTCCGTCTCTAATAGTAAAAACAAAGTTTATCTTTTTTCCTGGTTCAATCTCTAATGGTTCCCAAGAAAGATCAACTCGTATTTCTTCATTTTTTGTCATAGCAATAAATGGAAACTCTACTTCCTCACTTGATTCTAATGTAAATACTATATTTTCTGGTAATTCCACTCCTAATTTTTTCTGTTCATTTTTTAGAAACTTAAGATGATCAGATAACAAAATAAAATGAACTATTCGTTCATCTTCCTCTGTATAATCATCTATTGTTACTGATGATTTGAAAAGTTCTATTCCATTTACTTTACCAATATAACCTGGACTCAAAAATTCAGGAAAATTTTTTGGAAAATGTACTTCTTCATGTACTACTGGGATGTGAGAGATGGTTTTTTCACTCCAGTCAAATGGAATCGAAAATGTCACTATTTTCTCTTCAGAATTGTACTCAAATTCTGAAATTTTATCAAAATATGATTTTATTCGAAATTTTACGTCATTGCCTTCTTGATCATCTTCAAAATAGCTTGTTGTCTCTATAACACTAACATCAGCAGTGTAAACTCCAAGGTCTTCAACAATGTTAGATGGCTCATCTATAGTTCTAATTTCAATTTCAAAATGAAATAATCCTCCAGATTCAAAAATTGGACCAGTTATTTGAATTGGTTGAGATTCAGTTGCATACCATGCACCAAGAAGTTCATCTTGCTCTCCAATAATTTCTACTTCATTTTCATCAGTAGGATTAATGTCAATTAACAAATTTCCTTCAGGTGCAAAAAAATAGTTTCTAAAAATCATTTCATCTTCATGAAATAATCCAATTAGAAAGGTTACATTTTCTACATTTTCTTTTGTTTTATCATTAATAGCAGTCACTGAAATTTGCCTATCTGATTCTGTAAAGTAAATTGGCATTTCAATACTAATTGAGATTGATTTGCCAGCCACATTAACAGATGAAATCGTATCTAGGCCCAGACCATGACTATAAACATTCTCAATTGTAGAAAAGGAGGCTACAGCTATTACAGCAAATAGAGTAGAAAAGAAAATTTTTGTTTTCAATATGACAAAAATCTAAAAGCCGTCTTTATTTAGAATTAATCCCAATAGTGCTGCCCTAGTGAATTTTCCATATTCAGCTTGCTCAAAGTATTTTGCTTGTTTTGTTTTATCAACATCTGTTGAAATTTCATCTACTCTTGGTAAAGGATGTAAAATGATTGCATCGTCTTTCATTTTTTTTAACATATCTAAACCAATTACATAACTGCCCTTTACTTTGAGATATTCTTCTTCATCTGGGAATCTTTCTTTTTGTATTCTTGTGACATAAACTACATCAAGATCATCGATGTGTTCTTCAATGTTTGTTGTTTCTGTAAAGGATAATTCATTTTTGATTTCATAAACTGAATCTGGCCTAATTTTCAATGCTTCTGGGGATATCAAATAAACCTCAACGTCATAGTTTCTTAATGCGTACAAGAGAGAGTAAACGGTTCTACCGTATTTTAAGTCGCCAACAATTCCAATTTTTAGTCCATCAATCTTTTTCTTTTCTTTTTTAATTGTAAACAAGTCTTGAATTGCTTGTGTTGGATGCTCTTCTGTTCCACTTCCTGCATTGATGACTGGTTTTGAAGAAACCTCTGCAGCGAATCTACTAGAACCATCAAGAGTGTGTCTTAGAACTAGAATGTCAGAGTAAAGTGACATTATTCTTACTGTATCAGCTAAACTTTCTCCTTTCTGTATTGCTGAAGATTTAACGTCTGCAATTCCCAATGATGTACCACCCAATAACGCCATTGCAGCTTGAAAACTTAGTCGAGTTCTTGTGCTTGGTTCAAAAAACAAATAGCCTAAAGTTTGTCCTCTAGAAATTTCTCTTCTTTGGTTAGGATCTAATTGAATAATTTTTTCTGTTGCATTAAAAATAGTCTCAAGTTTTTCTTTATCTAAATCACGGACGGAGATGATGTCCTTTCCGTAAAACTCGTTCATATCTTTCAATGATATATAGTGGCGATATACATACTATTCTCATGCAAGATTCAGACTTGCTAGTACGACGTATTAGAGAAGGAACTGTGATTGATCATATTGATGAGGGCAAAGGCCTTCAAGTTTTAGATGCACTTGGAATTAGTGGAAAAGATGGTGGTCTCATAACAATTGCACTAAATGTTCCTAGTGGAAAATACAAGAAAAAAGACATTATCAAAGTTGAAAACAAATTTCTTCAAGATGATGATACGAGTAAACTTGCAGTAATTGCCCCAAAAGCTACTGTGAATATTATCAAAGATTACAAACTAGTTGAAAAAAGACGTGTTGCTTTACCAAATGAGATTGATAGAATTTTCCGATGCTCAAATCCAGATTGTGTAACAAATAGTCCTGAGCACATTGAATCAGTAATGGATGTTATTAACAAAGAAGGCCTAGTGCTAAAATGTCGATATTGTGGTAGAATTTTAGACGTAAAACATCTAAAATATAATTAAACCTAGACAGTTTGTAGAAGTTTTACTATCATTTTTTTTAGAATTACTTTTTTAATTTGATCTTAATTTTTGGTTTATCAGGTTTTTTCTTTTCTGGTTGAATCATACTTTGTTCAGGTTCATATTGTTCCTGAGTAAACCTTCTCGCACTTCCGAAAGGATTGAATTTTATTCCATTACCTTCATAAAATTTGGAAAAGAATTCAACGTAAACTAATCTTGCACTCTGAATACCAGGTACAAAGACTCCAATTATAATATTGAACATATGTCCTATGAACAAGATCAATATGCCAAGAATGGCAAATGGAATTGAAATGTTTAGTGCTTTTAAGAAAATGAAATCTGTAGTATGTGCAAGGATGACTGATGCTAGCAAAATTCCAACCAGTCTAGTATAGGAAAGTATGTGGCTTACAATAGATGCCAATTCCATTATGGCTCTGCTACCTTCACCAACGAACATTAATCCAATTCCTCCAAAAAGTAATCCAAAGTACAAATATGCGATAGGATTGACTTCGATAAGTCTTGGCCACATTGGATTGAGAGCTTCTCCATTAATTAGAGTCAGTCCAACTAGAACAACTCCCCAACCAAATGCTAGCCAACCAATTTTTCCAATAATTACTTTTTTTTCGCGTTCTCTTATAGCGTTCAATATACCTAGAATTAGACCAAATGTTACCATTCCAATACCAGTGTATCCAGCTAGGAGCAGAAGTTTGCCTACATTTTCAACTGGATCAAAAAATGCTTGTGAAGGTCTGTTTAAGACCGCACCCGGTTCAGGAAAGCCAGTCACTCCAACACTGGCTAGAACATCAAATGCGTAACCGTTAAGATGGAATCCAAAGTATAAGTCAAAGATTACTCCTAAAAATATACCAACTACACAACCAGGAATCATTGCCTTGGATAATTTTACCATTTGTCTTTTTTTCAATATCATTAATCCAAAACTCCGCAGTTGTTTTGGCATTATAGTTAGATTGCGTTTTCCTTTTTCTATACGTCTGATAACCCATAAACAAACAAGAAGTATTACCAGACAATAACCAACATCACCAATCATTAATCCATAAAATACCGGGAAAACAAAAGCGAAGATAATAGTAGGATCAAATTCTTTGCTTTGTGGCAGAGAATAGAATCTTATGAAAGCCTCAAACAATCTGAATCCTTTAGGATTACTCATTAAGGTGGGTGGTTTCTCATCTGTTTCTAACTCATAGAGAGAAGTTCCTTTGGTAAATTTTTGTAAAGTTGCTTTTACTTGATTAATTTTGGGCTTTGGAATCCAGCCTTCTAACGCAAAAGCTTCATCAGTTACACCCAGATTGGCAATAACTTCAAGTTTTTTATTTTCAATCGCTAATTGTTCTTCGATTACAACCAAATTTGCATAGTGTTCCTCTGAAATTTTGGTTAGCTCTTCATTGATATGTTTAAGTTTTTGATTAAGATTTTCAAGATTATTTTTTTGTTTTGTTATTATGTCAGTTGGTTTTCCATCAAGGTTTGGAACTACCTCTATTTTGACATCATGTGTTTGAATAATATTGGCAAAAGCATCTGATGGAAAAGATGGAAATACAACGAGTACAAGATGTGTAACTTTTTTTTCTGGTTTTGAATAAAGGAAGATGTCTTGCTTATATTCTTGCAGAACTTTATTAAATTCTTCAAACTTTTCTGATTTAATCTTACCAAAATAGGATTTTGCGGATGATAATTGAAGAATTTTTAAATCTTCAGGAAAAAAGACGAATTCCCCTACTAGTTTGATATTGTTCGCTGTATCTTTGATTTTTGTTAGTAGTGATTCTTTTTCTTTTTCAAAAGTTGAAACATTATCATCAATTTCAATTGAACTCGCCGTTTGCAAAAGTTCGTCCGTTGATGCAAACCGTTTATGAATTGTTACGGGAATTGCTGGAAGAGTGGTTAATAATGCTTTTACTCGTAAAAGCTGATCCGAAACCTTTCTGGTTAGTTCACCATCACGTTCGTTTCGTAACAGTGTAGAAACATCTTTTGATAATGGTTCTAGTTGCAAAACTTCCAAGTCATGTAAGATGGAAATAGCAGATTGCCTGTTTTTTCTTAAACCTAGAATAGCTATACGAGCCATCGGAACAGGCTTGAAGAGCATTATTCTACTCCTTTTAGCAAAATATCTATGATTTCTTCAGCATTTTGAGGCGTAATTTGAGAAGAGGTGTTTTCAGCTTTGGTCTTTGCTTCTTCAATTATTTTCTCTGTTTCAGCAGTAGCCTTTTTTCTTGATTGTTGTATGCTTGACTCTACAAGTTTTTCACCTTCAGTGTTAGCCGACGCTATAGCGTTTTTCAAATCTGCATCTAGTTGAGTAATTTTTTCAGCTATCTCCTTTCTATGATTTTCAATTTCTTTCTGGACATTTTCCTCAACTTCTTTGATCTTCTTGAGAGAGTTGATGTATTGTTCTTGTGTAGCCGACATAATCACACACCCAGGAATTCTTTGCTAATATACAAAATGGCAAAAATTGCGATGACAATATTAGCCCTCATAATTATTTTTTTTATCAAGTAGAATCTTTTTTGTTGAGGATTTTTAAAATTACTTTGCAACTATTACTGCCTCCTTTTTAGCTTTCTCTTCTCTCTCACTAATCTTTCGTTTCACAGTCTTTAACATGGTAAATGTTTCGCGTTCGATTTCTCCCAACCTAAATAGGATAAATTTAACGGCTGCTTCTAATCTTGGAATGAAGACATTTTCGATTGCATTGGCCTTACGTTTTGTTTTCTCTATCTCATTGAGAAGTTTTCGTAAAGTTGTTTCTTTCTCTGCAACATCTAACACTATCTTATGAACTTCTTGAAACGCTTTCATAGCTTCGCTGATTGAAACTGGAATTTCTAACAAATATTCTGTAAGAGCTTGTTCTCTAGTTCCACCTTCCAATCTTGGAATTTTAACTCCCATCACATTTTTTGGTGTTATGAGCAGTTTCTTTAGTTGTGGAATTTTCATTGCCTCGTTTTCTAGCCTCATCTCACCATCAAGCATTTCCGCCATTCTGATACTTTGGTAACCTTTGATAAGTTCCGAGTTTAGTTCACCTCTCAATTTAGCTGATGACTTGCTTATACTGAAAAATTCTAAAATCAATGCTTGGCGTTTGAGTTTTAAAAGTTTCAATCCTTTTTGTGCAATCTTTATTCGCTTTTTTGCACGCAAGTATTCAAGGCGTGTAGGACGAATATCAGAACCTATTGTCAACTCACATCACCTACTCTGATTTTGTTGTATCACCAGTACTAGTCTTCTTTGCATATTTTGCAATAAATTCAGGTTTAATACGAGTCAGTTCTGTTTCTGAAAGACCAGCTAATAGATCCCAACCAATTGAAAGTGTTTGTTCAATAGAACGATTTTCATCTAAACCTTGGTTAACAAACTTTTGTTCAAAGTTGTTTGCCACATTAAGGAATTTTTTATCTAAATCACTTAGGGCTCCTTCACCCACTATAGCAGCTAGCGCTCTTGCATCTTTACCTTGTGCATATGCAGAATAAAGTTGATCTGCAAGTTGTCTATGATCTTCTCTTGTCCTTCCAGAACCAATTCCTGAATTCATTAAACGTGATAAACTTGTTAGAACATCAACTGGAGGTTGAATGTTTGCTCTATGTAATTCTCTGCTCATTACTATCTGACCTTCAGTAATGTAACCTGTAAGATCAGGAATTGGGTGTGTAATATCATCAGCAGGCATAGTAAGAATTGGTAATTGTGTCACCGAACCTTGTCTACCCTTAATTTTTCCTGCACGTTCATAAATTGAAGCCAAGTCGGTGTAGAGATAACCAGGATAACCTCTCCTTCCAGGAACCTCTTCTCGTGCTGCAGATATTTCTCTTAATGCTTCACAATAATTTGTCATATCTGTCAAGATGACTAGAACGTGCATTCCACGTTCATATGCAAGAAATTCTGCGGTAGTTAACGCAAGTCTAGGGGTTAGGATACGTTCCATAGAAGGATCAGAAGATAGGTTAAGAAACAAAGCAGTTCTTTCCAATGATCCACTTTCTTCAAATTGTTTAATGAAAAAGTTAGATTCTTCACTGGTGATTCCAATTGCTGCAAAAACAACAGAGAAGCTTTCTTCAGTTCCAAGAACTTTTGCTTGTCTTGCTATTTGGGATGCAAGTAAGTTATGTGGAAGGCCAGATGCAGAAAATATTGGTAGTTTTTGACCTCTTACCAACGTATTCATTCCATCAATATTTGATATTCCTGTTTGAATGAATTCTGATGGTTCTTCTCTAGAATAGGGATTAATACCTGCACCTACTAGATCAAACTTTTCTTTTGATACAATCTTTGGACCATTGTCTTTTGGGTTTCCAAGTCCATCAAATACTCTTCCAAGCATTTCATCAGAAACTGCTAACTGGGCAGTTTCTCCAAGAAATGTTGTGGAAGTGCCAGTAGTATTAAGACCAAGTGTTGGTCCAAATACTTGGACCACAGCCAATCCCTGACTTGTATCTAAAACTTGGCCCTGTCGTCTTTCCCCATTGGGTAATTTTATTTCTACCATTTCACCGTAGGCAGCGTTGTCTACTCCTTTGACAAATATTAAAGGTCCAGCAATTTTGTCAAGTGATTTGAATGAAACATTAGGCATTAATCAGAAACCTCCTTTGAAAGATTATCAAATTCTTGATTCATCTTGGATTTAATCTCATTAACTAACTGTTCTAGTTCTTCTTCTTTTGTCCATTTCATTTTGGGTATCATTCCTCTCGATTCAAGTGAAGATACCTTTGCAGCAGAAGCTCCTTTCTTTATTGCATCAGCTTCCATCCTACCAAATTTTAAAATATATTGTAACATCTGATATTGTTTCTGGATCGATGTGTAAGTATCAACTTCATCATATGCACTTTGTTGTAGGTAATCTTCTCGAATTGAACGAGCAGTGTCTAAAATACCTTTTTCTGGTTCAGGAAGTGCATCGTATCCAACTAACTGAACAATTTCTTGTAATTCTGATTCTCTCTGTAAAATTTCTAATGCTTCTTTTCTAAGATCAATCCAGTCCTTAGAAACATTAGAATTGTACCAATCTGATAAATCGTTAACATACAAAGAATAGCTAGTCAACCAGTTGATAGATGGGAAGTGTCTTCGGTTTGCTAAGCTCGCATCAAGTGCCCAAAAAACACGTGTTACTCTTAGTGTGTTTTGTGATACTGGTTCTGAAAAATCCCCACCAGGTGGAGAAACTGCACCAATTAAAGATAGAGAGCCTTGACGCTGTTCAGGAGAAATAACAATACTTTTTCCACTTCTTTCGTAAAATTCTGCAAGTCTTCTACCAAGATATGCAGGATATCCTTCTTCACCGGGCATTTCTTCCAGTCTTCCTGAAATTTCTCTTAGTGCTTCAGCCCATCTAGAAGTACTATCTGCCATAAGTGCAACTCCATATCCCATATCACGATAATATTCGCCTATAGTAATTCCAGTGTAGATACTTGCTTCTCTTGCTGCTACTGGCATGTTACTAGTATTAGCAACTAGAATAGTTCGTTCCATAAGAGGTCGTTTTGATTTTGGATCTATCAATTTGGGAAATTCAGTTAGAACTTCACACATTTCATTTCCTCGTTCTCCACAACCAATATACACAATTATTTCACTGTCAGCCCATTTTGCAAGCTGTTGTTGAATTACTGTTTTTCCACTTCCAAAAGGACCAGGAATTGCAGCAGTTCCACCTTTGGCAACTGGGAAAAATGTATCAATAACTCGTTGGCCTGTAATCAATGGTTCTTCAGGAGGAAGTTTTTTCAGAACTGGTCTGGGTGTTCGAACTGTCCACCAACTAGATAACCCAATATCGATTGTCTTACTGTTTTTTACAGCTGCGACATTATCATTAACAGTATATTCTCCTTCAGAAATTTCTACGAGTTCGCCAGAAACATTATGGGGAATCATAATTTTGTGTTTGATCAGTGGAGTTTCCAGAACCTCACCAATGATTTCACCAGGTGCAACTTGATCACCTTTCTTCTTAACTGGAACAAAATCCCATTTTTTCTTTTGATCTAGAGCGGGAATAATTTTTCCTCTGCTGATAAAGTCTCCACTTTGTTCTCTTAATACATCCAGAGGTCTTTGAATACCATCATAAATTGACTTTAGCAATCCAGGTCCAAGCTGCACAGAAAGTGGTTTTTTTGTATTTAGTATTTTTTCTCCAGGTCTTAGGCCGGTAGTATCCTCATAAACTTGAATTTGGGCGCTGTCTCCTTCTAGACGAATGATTTCACCTACAAGACCCATTTCACCAATACGAACAACATCAAACATCTGTGCGCCGCCAAGACCTTTACCTACCACAACAGGCCCAGAAATTCTTGAAACTATAGCATCAACCATATATCATCAACCTATCTCTATATTTACTCCAAGTACGCGTTTTGCCAATGCAGCTATTGATTCTTTGTCTTCTTCTGTAGTTTCTTTTAGAGATGGCAAAAATAACACCAATGGCTCAATTGATCCCTCAATTTCAGACAGAAATTTAGAGGGAATTTTAGTTCGTACTGAATCACTTGCAATAATTAAACCAAATTCGCCAGAGGAATATAGTTCTTGAATTTTTTTATTTGCTTCTTCATCATCAACAATAAAGGTGTCATCTATTCCAATTAGACGGTAGCCAATTACAAGCTCACGATCACCTACAATGGCCAGTCTACCTGTTGCATCGGTTTTTTGTTTTGATATTTGTTCACTCAAGTTAGTAACATCTCCTTAATCTTATCTATTGAAAGGTTGTATCGTTTTCCATATGTAATTCTTTTAAGATTTTCGTGTTCATTTTCTGCATTAATGATAAAATAGAAAATGGTACCAATAGAAAGTGCAATATTTTTCAATTTCTTCACATGTATAGTGTTGATGAATTTTGTAATAGCTACTTCAAAATCAATTAAGCTTTTTGAAGTCTTGTACTGTTCTAGCGCCTCACTTAGTTTGAAGTACGATTCTATTCTTCCTATAATTCCTACAACATCCTTAACTTCATAAATGTCAAGTAATTCATTTGAAGAGATTCGTCCTCCCTCAACAAGATGTCTGGCCACCACTTCTTTTTCAACGTTGGATTCTTTTGCCTTTAGAAGGTTTAGAACATTTTTCTTATCTATCTCAGCACGAACTAGTTCTCTAATAGATCCTTCGTCGCCTTGAAAGAATTTTAATGATTCAAGTAACTTTTGATAATAGGATTCATGCAAGGCAGACATCATTGGTCCAAGGTCACCTGTCTTTTGGAATTCATCTAGATGCTTCATCAATACTACACCATAGTCGTACTTTGCAAGTTTATTCACAACAGCCTCAACACCGGATTCAGAAAGAATTATCTTAATCTCATCGTGTGAAATGTTACCAGCTGCAATTCCTGCGGGTATATTACGACTAGAAACCAACATAGATTCGGTTTCTGTGATTGTTCTTCCCATCAATTTAGAGGAAAGAATTAGTTCAATGTTGTAAAGATCCCACTTTGCCAAATAAGCCCTAACAGCATTTTTTCCGGAAAATGGTGCTGCTTCTAAAATAATTTTGTTAATTTTAACTAGGTGACGGTTGAGTACTACTTCTAAAAGTGCTGGACCTTGATAAACTGACGCAGCTTTTTTAATCTCTTCGCCGTACCATGTAGATTCTAAAAGTTTTATGATCTCATTTACATCGTTTGTTTTTAGTAGATTCTCAATAAAGTCTGGTTTAAGAAAACTAATTGATATTGATTGTAACTTTCCAAAAGAAGATGAATATGGTGAAGGTCCCATTACATTATCTTCTCCAAAATAGTATTCTTTATCTCATCTTCATGAGTTCGTAACAATTCCTCAAATGTTAGATCCAGCTCCTTTGTACCATCTTTGTTTTCTGCAATTATTCCACCCAAAGTCTGAATTGAGGAACCAACAGTAATGTCTCCACTTTTAAAAATGGTTTGATCTTCTTTACGACAGTGAACTATTATGTTATTATCTAATTTTTTTTTTGAAGTTTCAACCATTTTCTGTAATATTTTTTTATATTCAGAAGTTTTCGTGTAGTTACTAAGTTCTTGTGTTATCACATCAAATGTAGAATCTAGATTTTTGTTGATTGCATCAAACAAGATCTTCTTTGCTTCTAATTTTCCAGCTTCAACTATTTTAGATGCCTCTTTCTCAGATTTTATTTTAGCTTCGTTGGAATAACGTTCTTGAATCTCCTTAACAGCCGTGTTTTTTTTGATTTCAGTTTCCGATTTTTTATCGTCAAATTCTTTGTCAATATTTGTAATGTCGTTTTTTTTTCTATCTTCTATTTCATTTAGAAATGCATCTATACTCAAGTTTCTCGCCCTAGAGTATGTCTAGTAATAGGATAATTCCTAAAACGAAACCAATGATCCAAAGAGTTTCCGGAATTACAAAGAAGAATAGCACTTGACCAAACTTCTCAGGTTTTTCTGCAATTATGCCCATTCCAGCTGCACCTATTCCTGATTGTGCACTTCCAGTACCTATGAGTCCGCCTGCTATTGCGATAGAAGCAGCTAAAGCCAAAATAGGTTTGGCTAATGCTGAATCACTGGATTGTTCTTCAGCTGCAAATGCAGGTAGAGGTGAAATGAATGTAAAAGCTAGCAAAAAAACGCCTGTAATTATTGCAAAAATTGAAAATGTTTTTCTTTTAGGAATCACTGTTCTCGCTCGTTTTTTTACTCTATATTAATTATTTCATACCATCGCAACAAATTTCAAAAAAAA
>DRGT01000033.1 GCA_011055585.1 Candidatus Nitrosopumilus sp.
GGAGCACTTTATGAGATGAATAAATTAACAAGAAACCAAAACTCTCTTGAAGATTTTGCTAACGGATATTTGTAATCAACTAAGATTCTGATTCAATAGAAAATGTTCCAATGTATTGTTGACACTGGGAGCTTGTAATGTCTTTGTTAGCTCGACATTCCTCAAAAATTGCAGATTGTACATAAGTTTTGAACAAATAGCAATCAGAACTCTCTAGGTCTTGATTTGCAATACATTCTTCAGCTTTAATGAAAACCATATATTTTTCACAACCCTCATCAACAAAATCATTTGCTTTGCATTCCTCGAAATTTGCAGTTTTCGTTCTCTGAATAGTATCAGCAAATAGAACATCACTACCAATTGCAAGAGCAATTAATCCAATTGCTACAAGAGATACTGAAACTAGAATCATCCCATAACCAACTTTGGCGAGATTGTGAGGCTCTTTCAATTAGCGACACTCTTCTATTGTGGCATTTATTCTTTTCAAGCCAAAAATCCGATCCAAATTAGCATTATCTCAAAAATTTCCGGAAAAAAGAAAAGCTAGTTTTACACAAACTTGATGCTTGACAATACAAATTCTACATTATGAGTTCCTTGGACCAATTAAGCTTTCAGAATGGGGACCTCCAATGAAAGAGGTTGTTTACATTATACTTGAAAGAGATAAAGACAAATTCAATATTCTATATGTTGATCAATCAGACAAAACTGAGGAAAAAGATTTTTTCATAAAAAATGAGAAATTTAAATGTTGGATTTCTCATGCACGCTTTGAAAATAATCTGTACCTATCAATTCTGCCAATGTGGAAGTCTGACAAAAAAGAAAGAGAAAGAATAGTCTACAAAACTATTTCAAAATATAATCCAATATGTAACCGGAAAAACGAATAGTAATCTTATTTTATCATGACCTCTAAATAAAGTTCATGAAGTGTGCTTGTTGTGGCTCTGAAATGAAAGTTGAAAAAGAATTAGAAAATTCTGTATTAATGAAATGTGTTGAATGCGGTCTAAGTGACACTAGACTAAAATCATGACCTGATTTTATTTTGTGTTTCAAATAATTGCAAAGTAAGCAAATCAATTGCCTTTTTCAAGTGTTCAAATTCATTTATTGTATGAACCTGTCCTTCAACAAGTGCTCTTAACACCTTGACTACACCTTTTTGGTATTCCCCAGAAGCAACAACCTCAAGTGCATTAATCTTTGATAACATAATATCAAGATCTTTTTTCATTTCATCTGCATGAGATTGCTTTTTCATGAGAGTAGACCATTCACGTTAGTATATGAATTATTGATTTTTACAAAAGGTCTTCATCGATTTGTTTTATGGCATCCAAGTATTGCTGACAGGTACATCCTGGAATTTGACACTTTCCTACCTTTAAGAGAGAATCATTAGTGTCTGAAGGCATATGGGCTTGATCAGTATGATGACATCTTATGCAATTCACAATTGAAAAAATCACAATCTTTTATTTAAGGAATAAGAACTGCTCTTGCATCAATTTCAGAATTTTTTAGCTTTAGTAGAACTTCGTTGGCTTGATCCAATGGATAAGCTTCTGAAACAACCTCTAGTTTGTTTTGATCTACTATTCTTATCACATCTTCCATGTCTTTTCTAGATCCAATGAGTGTTCCACGAATTGTTTTTTCTTCAAAAGCTAAGAAGGAAGAAATTTTTCCAACCGTACCAATCACAACTAGCCCTCCTTTTTTGATCGCCTTTATTGCAGTATCTGTAACATCATCAGCTGGTGCAAAAACAATTGCTGCATCAAGCAAGCCATGTTTATTTTTTAATTCCTCTAGAAATTTTTCTTGATTTGAAGTATATTGTATAACATCTGTAGCTCCGAGTCTTTTTGCAACATCAAGATGTTTCTGGTTTCTTGATATGGCAATAACTTCACAGCCTTCTAGTTTTGCAAACTCTATTGCCATGTGTCCTACACCGCCAATTCCAAAGACTGCAACTTTTTTGTGAGTTGCAGGCTCTGCTGCTTTGACAGCCTTGTAGGCTGTAATTCCTGCACAAAACAATGGAGCTGCATATTCAGGTTTCATTGAATCTGGAACTTTTGTTGCAAAGTCTTCTGATACGTTGATGTACTCTGCATATCCTCCTCTTAATGATTCTCCAGTGACTTCCATTTTTTCACAAAGCTGTTCTTTTCCTTCTTTGCAGTATTGGCATTCCATACAAGAGCTAAGCAATGGTGAGATGCCAGCTTTGTCACCAACTTTGAACTTTGTAACATCTTTTCCAACCTCTACAACCTTTCCAACAACTTCATGTCCTGGAACTGTTGGCAGCGTTGGAGGAATTCCAAGGTCTTGCCAATCTCCTTCTATTCCATGAAGCTGGGAATGGCATACACCACATCCTTCAATTTTGAGTAGAATTTCATGTGAATTTTGAATTTGATGCTTGTCAATCTCAGTTAATTTCAAAGGTTTAGTCTCAATTGGTGCGCAACCAGAGAGAACCATAGCACGCATTTTTTCCATATCATGTTCAATTTTAATGGAAATTTTAAGATTCGCTCATAAGAAAAATAAAGATCAGACTTGACTCACATTTAGTGTCTAAAAAAATTACCAAAGAAGACCGTGAACGAGTAGAGTTTCTTCAAATTATCTCAAGCTCAAAAAAAGCCTTCAAAAATCTTTCATTAGAACAATTAGAACGATTACGAGAATTAGTTGAAAAAAAAGATTACAGTCATAACAAAAAGGCCCATAAATCCAAAGTGAAATTACTTTCAAAAATCACTGTAAGAATTTATGAATTAAAGGATGAGAAAAAATACTCTAAAACAGATTAAGTACAAATAACAATAAAGATCTATCATTTTGTGGCTGAAAATAATCTCATTAACGAAACTAGTCCATACTTACTCCAGCATGCTCAAAATCCTGTACAATGGCATGGATGGAATGAAGAAACATTAGCAAAAGCAAAACAAGAAAACAAACCAATCTTTCTTAGCATTGGGTATAGTTCTTGTCATTGGTGTCATGTTATGGCACATGAATCCTTTGAGAGCCAAGAGATTGCCAAAGTTATGAATGAGAATTTTATTAATATCAAAGTAGACAGAGAAGAACGACCTGACATTGATGACATTTATCAAAAAGTTTGCCAGATTGCGACCGGTCAAGGTGGTTGGCCGCTTAGTGTATTTCTAACTCCTGATCAAAAACCATTCTATGTTGGAACATACTTTCCAATCTTGGATTCTTCTGGACGACCTGGTTTTGGTAGTTTATTAAAACAACTTTCTCAAACTTGGAAAGAAAAGCCTAAAGACATTGAAATGGCTGCAGAAAATTTCTTACAAACTCTGCAAAAAACTGAAACTGTAAAAACACATTCAAAGCTTGAAAAATCAATTCTCGATGAAGCCGCTGTAAACTTACTTCAGATGGCTGATCAAAACTTTGGTGGCTTTGGTCAGGCACCAAAATTCCCAAATGCTGCCAATATTTCGTTCATGTTTCGCTACTCTAAACTATCCGGCATCTCAAAATTCAATGAATTTGCATTAAAGACTCTGAAAAGAATGGCAAAAGGTGGAATATTTGATCAAATTGGTGGTGGATTTCACAGATACTCTACTGATACAATGTGGCTTGTACCTCACTTTGAAAAAATGTTGTATGATAATGCATTAATTCCAATTAATTATGTTGAGGCTTATCAAATTACAAAAGATGATTTCTATCTTGATGTGCTCAGAAAAACTTTGGATTATGTTTTACGGGAGATGACATCAAAAGAGGGTGGATTTTACTCTGCCCAAGATGCAGATTCTGAAGGAGAGGAAGGCAAATTCTATGTTTGGAAGAAAAGTGAAATCAAAGAAATTTTGGGAAAAGACGCAGATACATTTTGCCTATTCTATGACGTAACCGATGGCGGAAATTGGGAGGGAAAATCAATTCTGTGTAATAATGTTAATCTGTCTTCTGTTGCATTTCAAGCCGGAATTTCAGAAGATCAGCTACGACAAAATTTGGATTCAAATACTAAAAAACTGCTTGGTGTTCGCTCAAGAAGAATTGCACCTGGCTTAGATGATAAAGTTCTGACTTCATGGAATGCATTAATGATTACTGCATTTGCAAAAGGTTATCGTGTAACAAATGAGAAAAAATATCTTGACGCAGCTGAAAAATGCATTGACTTTATTGAAAACAATCTGGTTAAGGATGGAAAATTATTACGAACATACAAGGATGGAAAAGCAAAGCTTCAGGGCTATCTTGAAGACTATTCATATTTTGGAGTATCGCTTTTAGATGTTTTTGAAATAAATCCAGAATTAAAATTTCTTGAACGAGCACAAGAGATTGCAAATTATTTGGTTGAGCATTTCTGGGATTCTGAAACAAATTCGTTTTACATGACAGCAGATGATCATGAGAAACTCATTATCAGACCAAAAAGTAACTATGATCTTTCTCTTCCCTCTGGAAATTCAGTTGCTGCAAACCTTCTTCTAAGGCTATTTCACCTAACTCAAGACAAAAAATTCTTGGAAATTTCCACAAAAATTATGGAAAACCAGGCTCAAATGGCTGCAGAAAATCCATTTGGATTTGGTCATTTACTGAATACAGTTTTCATGTATTTGCAAAAACCAAGAGAGATTACGGTATTGAATTCAAAAAATAAAGAGATTGTAGATTCATTAACAAACAGATTCATGCCAGAATCAATTCTTGTTACTGTAAAAAATGAAAATCAATTAAACAACCTTTCAAAGCTTCCATTCTTTGAAGGAAAACAATTCCAAAATGATAAAACTAGAGTCTTTGTTTGTAAGGACTTTACTTGTTCGTTACCATTAGAAACTATATTGGAAATCGAAAAACATCTTTGATTATTTGAATTTCTTTTTAACGAACTTTTTTAGTCCGTGCTTTCTTAGTAGCTCTGATTCTTTTAAGACGGACTCATGTTGTTTTGATTTATGACGTTTTAGTTTCTTTTTCAAATCATCAAATTCATTAGCCAAGATTTTCATTGCATAAATTCCTGCATTTGCTGACTTGTTAACGCCTACAGTTACCACTGGAGAACCTGTTGGCATTTCAGAAATTGATAACAGTGAATCTAATCCGCCAAATGCTGAAAATTTTACCTTGTCTGATTTTTTGTCTTGTTTGTCGTTATACACCATAATTGGAACTCCAATTACAGGAATTACGGTGTAAGCTGCGATCATTCCAGGTAGATGTGCAGCTCCTCCTGCTCCCGCGATAATTACTCTGAATTTGTTTTTTTCAGCATGTTTAGCATATTCTTCTAATCTTGTTGGCGTTCTGTGTGCAGAAATTATTTGATCTTCGTGTTTTACTTTAAATTCATCTAAAATTTTAGCAGCTTCATGCATTATTCTGCTGTCAGAGCTTGAACCCATGATAATTCCTACAAGTGGTTTTTTCGTAAAACTCACGTATTTCAAAAACAAAATGATCGCTATATAGTTTCATATAGTTTATGCAGGACAGTCTTTAATCCAGTTAATCATCTCCACAACTATGGGACAATGGCTGTCTTGGGTAAAGTCAAATGAAAAAGAAATTCTTGCAATTTTAGATAATCTCGCCAAAAAGGCAGTTGTAACTTCAGAAGAATTAGTTGAATTGTTCTCCCATATTGAAAATGTAAACGAGTATCATGCCAAAATTAAAACTTTTGAACGTGAAGCTGATCTTTTAACCCGCTCTGTTTTTGCTGAATTAAATAAAACATTCATCACTCCTTTTGATAGAGAAGACATACAAAGAATTGCATCTAAAACTGATGACGTTATTGATTTCATTGAAGGAGTTTCAGGAAGAACTGTAAGTTATCACATTACTACTACGCCTCCATACATGTTAGAAATTTCAAAGGAACTCGCCAAAGCCACAAAAGAGATTGAATATATGATTTCAAAACTAGGTCATGTAAAAGGAAATTCTGACATTATTAATCACTGTAGAACTACAAGTGACATTGAACATGCAATTGACGATTTATATCGAAAAGCTGTAGGACAGATGTTTGAAACAAATGATGCTATAACCATAATCAAATACAAAGATATCTATGAAGCAATTGAAACTGCATCAGATAGATGCGTTGATGTTGCAGATGTAATCGAAGATATCGTTTTGAAATACGCCTAGGTTTTTTTATGTACGAATTAGCAATTGTTGCAATAATCATAGCCTTGATATTTGATTTTGTTAACGGTTTTAACGATGCAGCAAACTCTGTTGCAACAGTAATCGGCACAAGAGTACTAAAACCTGTTCAGGCAGTAACACTTTCTGCAGCAGCAAACTTCATTGGACCATTTGTATTTGGTGTAGCTGTATCACTAACAATAGCTAAAGGAATTGTTAGTCCAGAGGACATTACTGTTTACATGATTCTTGGTGGTTTAGCAGGTGCAATCACGTGGAGTGTAATATGTACAATGTTAGGATTGCCAATTTCAAATAGCCACTCTTTAATTGGCGGAATTTTAGGAGCTGGAATTGCAGGACTTGGTTTTGAAAAATTAGTTCTTGATGGTTTGTCCAAAGTTTTGTTAGGAATTATAGTCTCTCCTATTGGTGGAGTGATTATTGGATTTCTTTTTGCTGGCGCAATTATAACTTTCTTTGCTACCCGTCGACCTCAAACTGTAAACAAAACTTTTGGCAGGTTGCAATTAATTTCATCAGCCTGGTTCGCTATAACCCACGGTGCAAATGATGGTCAAAAGGTAATGGGAGTTATTGTTCTTATTCTGGTTGCTGAAGGTCTAATTGCTTCTGAAGAATTGGATTCTGATTTTCAAATGCCAATATGGATAATCTTTGCAGCTGCTAGCGCAATTGGTCTTGGAACCTTCTTTGGAGGATACAAAGTAATTCGAACTCTTGGTCTAAGAGTTTCAAGGCTTAAACCATATCAAGGATTTGCAGCAGAAACGGGAGGAGGAATAATTCTTGCAGTCTTTGCAACATTGGGAATTCCTGCAAGCACAACTCATGCAATCACTGGTTCAATAATGGGAGCAGGTGCTGTTAGAAGAAAATTTGCTGTTCGATGGAAGGTAGGAAGACAAATTGTCTTTGCTTGGTTGATTACTATTCCAGGTAGTGCAGGAATAGCTTTTCTAAGTACAAAAATAATTGAACTATTCGTATAGTATTCTAAATTTTTGTTAAATCCACTCTTAGAATTTGACCAACTTGAGGACGACCAAGTGACTCATACCTGCTTCTTGGCATAGCAATACTAATCGACGTATTCTGATAACTTTTGATCTTTATTGTTGGCTGCGCTTGCAAAATTGCATCTAACAGCGGCATAACCTGCTTTTGTGTTTCAGGATCAAGGTTTTGAGATACCGATTCTTTGATCAACTGCTTTTGAGATATGGGTTCCGTCTGAACATTTTCTACAAGTGATAATTGAACTACCTGACCGTTATCTACAATTTGAGATACTCTGAATTCGTTTATTTCTACCATAAGGCAAAATTAGGCAGATTGCATTTATCTCTAACTCAAAACCGGTATTTGGAGAGGGTTGAACTTGTGTGTATCGATACACACAGAAAGATTGGACAAAATCATTGAACCGTTGATTCAGAAATTCTATCTTAATGAAAAAAACAGGGCTATAATCGCTATGACTACTGCAGATCCTACTCCCATTGCAAAAATTATTTTGCCGCCGTCAACTTTCACACCAGCTCTAGATCACATTGAAATTAAATTCTAACGAATTGCGATCAGCATACTGATCATTTCTACGTAAGTGTTTTAATACTTGATGCCAAACATTCCATATCGCAAATTCCCAGACCAAAAAATATCTATCATAGCGTCCTACTGCGAGGGCCATGTCCAAAGATAGAGTTATGAGGGCTGGTCCCACTGCGGGACCAGTTTCTCAAAAATTAAATTATTCTAAAACTTCGTGCTCTTCAGGAACTGTTGAAGCTCCTTCCATGATGGCTTTTTTGATCAAGGGAGCTCTTTCTTTAATGATATTGTAAAATTCCTGAATATCCTCAACATTCACATCAATTTTTTGATTTAGATATGCCTGCATAAATTCTGAATAAATATTTCCTGTAATGATCCCAAAAGCAGTATCTGTTACTGATTCAACTTCAGGCACAAAGCCTTCCGCAATTTGTTCGTAGGACGATGCTTCGCTAATGTAATAATGAATCAAGCTTTCAATGTATTCTTTATTCTCCTTTGAAATGGCCATGTTACTATGATGAATTTATCGCAGAAATAAGGTTTGGTACTGTTCTTGCTGAATAACGTATCAAAATCACATAAGCAGAAACTGAACCGCCAAGTAACAGCAATGTTCCTAGTGGAAATTCTGGCGCTGCTGCATATTCTTCAGACTCTGCCACTAGAGTGTAATCAACAACACTAGTGGTTTGTAATTTATCAGTAACTGGAATCAAAAAGAATACTTCATCATTTGATCTGAGATAATCAGGCCTTGCAAGTGATTTTGACACTGCAGCAACATTTCCTTCTCTATCATAAAGTGTCGCAACAATGGAAATGGCATTTGCAGTAATTTCTCCATTGTTTGCCACCATTCCAGTAATCATCAAATTATCAAATTTATCTCGAGAAATATCAGAAGAGATGATATCAATTACCTGACTTTTTGGGATACTTACTTTATAGTCAACATAAACAGAATAATCATCAATCATCTGTGCTTTTTGACCAGTGATTACAAGATCAAATGGTCCTTTCATTCCAGGCATTATCATATTTACCAAAGAACTCGTTCTAACAGTATCCACAATTTCATTTTCAGAATACAAAGTCACATACACGTCAATTTGGTTTAGAGGCACATCTAATTGGTTATGAATTTCACCAACAATGTGTAAAGAACCATCGCTTCCAATATAGTGTTGGTCGTTTTGAATTGAAACTTCTGCCCAAGCACTAGAAATACCAAAGATAAGAGGAATTACCAGTAACAGGTATTTTTTCAACAAATTGATTTCGTCGTTTTAGTTAAAGAAGTTATTGTCCAAGTCCTCGTTGTGCATCTTTGTAATCTGCTAGAGCTGCCAATTCATATTGTAAAGCTTCTTGAATAAGAGATTCAGATCGAATCATGTGAGAATCATCACCTGTTTCTATCCATTTGATAAATTCCCTATCGCTCTCAATCTGAGATTCTGTTGATAATTTGAACAACTCTACTGATGTTACATATGGCTCAGGAGGGATTAATTTGCCATATCTAGGAATGATTTTTTCCATTTCTGAAATATAATTATTAGAATATTCTAAAAGCTCCTCTTTAGTTAGATCTCCTTCCTTCCATTGAACAGTTTTTGACGAAAAATCATTCTGTAATTTTGTCACAACATCTTGGATTTGTTGCAACTCATTTCCAAAATTAAATCCCTTAACATTGATTTGATCAATATAGTAATTGTACCCAATAATGCTTCCAATAATTACCGCAGCTATAGCAGCTATAGCGATATTCTGAATCTTCTTTTTCTTCAAAATTAAGTGATGTAATTTCCCTCTGCATCAGTTTTTAGTTCTATCGTTGTAACTTTTCCACTGATAAAAGATTCATTTCTAGTTGTTCTAACTCTTTCAACATCAAGATGGTGTGGCCAAATCTCAACAACTATTGCTTCAACTTTGACATTCTCAGGGGCATCAGTAATTACAATGTCTTCTTTTTTAATTCCGTAATCTTGTAATCTCTTAATAGAATGTGCTACAAGTTCTTCTGGATATTTATGATCAATTACCCAAACGGTTCCCTCATATTCGATCTTTTCCATTTTCAACAAAGTCTTGGCATTCGAATATAACAATCATTCGGGGTTTATCACATTTAGTGTCATGGTGCTAACAACTCTGGCCAGCTTTCTTATTTTAGATGACAAAGTTTTTTCAAAATCCTTTTGAGAATCAGCATGAACCTCTGCTATTATATCATAAGCGCCAAAAGTAAGATATGCATTTTTTACTTCAGGGATTTGTCTTAGCTCCTCAACAATGTAATCTTCTGACCCAAGGTCACAATTCAGTAAAATATACCCAACGTGCATTACTTTTTCTTAACACTCTATTATCGAAACTAGTCTTTAAATCTTAAAATTGATTTACCATCTACTACGCAAACCATAATACTTTTTTCCATATTGTTTGCTTGAACGTTTCTTTCCTCCAGAACCTCTTTCATCTCTTGCATCTCCACTCCCACCTGATTCTTTTTTACCACTTGAACGTGGTCCTCTACTTTGGTAACCACCTGAGCTAGGTCCTCTACTTTGGTAACCACCTGAGCCTGTCTCTTATACACATCT
>DRGT01000034.1 GCA_011055585.1 Candidatus Nitrosopumilus sp.
AGCTGTTTTTTCTTGTGTTTCAACACCAAACGTTATGATAAGCAAGTCAGGTTCAACAGAAGCAGTTGCTGTTCCAGTTACGGAGATAACCTTCTCTCTTGATGGAAAAGGTGTTGTTTCGGCGGTTGCTTGATTATCTGCAGGTATAAGATTTACAGCAAATGCAAGAACTAGAACAATTCCTGTAATTGCTGCTAAGCTTACTACTTTGTTCATGAATTGAAGATTTTTTCTGATTATATATGAAATACGAATAATTGATTCTGACAAAAATTGAAAATTGTTTCTTTAAATAAGAAAATCAACATTGAGAATTATTGGGGCTTCGGGAACTTAATCTAAAAGAAGAATATAGGTCAGATAGAGACGACATTGTTTCAGAATTTTTTGTTCCTTGTTTGAGTAATTGTATTGAATATGATAGATGCATTGAAAATATTTCTGTAAAAAGCCTCAGTACCCTTGCACTTGGTTTTGAGAATTTTTCAAAAAACCAAGCCAGAATGAGAATAGTCACAGGTCATAGATTTAGAGCGTCTGATCTAGATTTACTTAGCAAATTAATGTCTAATGGAGATGATGTTAAATTCAATGGTGGTTTTATTCGTGATAGTAAAGTTAGAATGCTAAAAGACATTGTGGAAAATCATAAACTCGAAATTAAAATAGCAATTCCAAACTCTGAAGAAGTTGTAGGATCTTTTTCTGAAAAAATTGGAATTTTTCTTGATGAAAATGATGATGCAGTTGCTTTTACGGGAACATCAAGTGAAACATTCAATACTCAAAATAGGAATTTTGAATCAGTTGATGTTTTTACCTCATGGAATGACAAATCAAGAGTAGAAACAAAGATCAAGGATTTTGAAGAATTATGGGAAAATAAAACAAAGTACGTTGAAGTTTGTGATTACAAATACGCCGAGCGAAATAATCTTTTAAAGTACTCTTCTCAGTGGGCTTTAGAATTTACTTGAATGTCTCTAAGCTAATCTTTTCTTTATTTTCAAGAAAATTGATTCTAGATATTTTATAATAGATTATTTCGCCTCGTCTTTCTATAACTGCAATGATGGGTTCTTTTCCCATGTGCGTAATTTGTTCAACCTTTTTGTAAAGTTGACCTATTTTTTCTTGAGTTCCTTCATTCATCCCAAAAATCAAGTATTTTGCTCCTTTTTCTCCAAAGTGTCCCCTATCATAAACTCTAAAATCAGAACCAAAGCCAAACCCATCTTTTACAATATAGCCCCTGTTTCTCAAATCTCTATAGATCAAAAATTTTGTCAGAATACCTTCATCATATTTTTTGCAAGCATGCATTAAAGAATCAAAATCAATGATTTTGCTTGCTTTTTTCAGTTTGAGTTTTTCGCAATAAAGAAGGTAGAGAGATTCAAATGGTTTTAGAAAGAACTTTTTGTTCGTGATTTCTCCATAACCCTTTTGTTCTAGAGCCTGTTGCATGTCTTTTTTTGAAATCAGAGTTTGGTCTTTTAATAATTCTCCTTCAACTTGTGGTTCTGCTTCTATTTCCATTGTGGGTGAATTGGTAATTAATTACCATATAAGCATACACAAATTATAACAGGATTTTCTGTGCCTCAAAATTGTTTGTTTTATGCTACCGTTAAAATATGGGCATCAAAATGTTGGAAAAAGAGACATAATGCATGGAGCTAATTATAGAAGAGGTAATGGCCAACCATATACTAGAAAACAATACATCAAAGGTAAACCACAATCAAAAATTGCAAAGTTTCAGGGGGGTAAAGCTGCAAATTATGATTATCGTGTTCAGTTATTGATTAACGAAAAAATTCAGATTACTCATATGGCAATAGAGGCTTGTAGACTTGCAGCTAACAAACCTGTTGAAAAAGTTGCAGGAGAGACTGGATTTTTTTCAAGATTAAGAATTTATCCACATGTTTTGCTCAGAGAAAACAAAATGATTGCCACTGCAGGTGCAGATAGATTGCAAGAGGGAATGAGAAGAGCTTTTGGTAAAGCAGTTAGTTTAGGTGCCAGAGTTAAGCAAGGTCAATGCATCATGGAGATTAGTATAAACAAAGAACATTTGGAAATAACAAAAAAAGCATTGCATGATGCTTGTGTAAAATTACCTGGGACACCAACGATAAAAGTTATTGGATTAAAAAAATAATTTTAAAAATTAATTTTTTCTTTAATTTCTGATTCTTTTTGTTTTAGAATTTCAAGAAATTCTAAAAATTCTTTCTCAGTTGGGCTTCTTTTTAAAACTCGCCTGCATTGGTAATAAAAGGAATTGTATAATCTTCCAATAACTACACCATATGAAAAGGCGTTAGTTTCATGAGATAATTCTCCAAGGGAGTTTATGATATTTTGAATTTCATCTACACTTGAAAGCGTATCATTTATTTTTTGAATGATAATTTCTCTTAGTTTGTCTTCCACAATATACCTAGTATTCTAAGATTAAAAACAATGTTGAAAAGATCAGTACGCTTTAATATAGAAATTTGGCTTTATCGGATGAGCAGTTGTAGTACAGTTTGGTTATTATTCGAGCTTGCCAAGTTCG
>DRGT01000035.1 GCA_011055585.1 Candidatus Nitrosopumilus sp.
GAGGTTAAGAAATCGTATGCGTGAATATTTTTCTTGGCTGCATCCACGCTAAAAGTTAGAGAGTGTTGGTCTGATGGAGCAGGTGGAATCCCCTCAACGATTAGTCTTTGTGGAACAGACATGCTCTCAAAATATTGCGCGTTACCGGATTGTACGATAGAGCCTATCCAATGACAATCACCCAGAGTGAATCCACCGTCAAAGTTTGCACACTGACGCCAGTCAACACGAAAGGCTGCATTATGTGCTACTTGGACATTATTTCCAAATGTGAACTCTAGATGGTGTTCTCCAGCAGTTATAACATGATTTGTTAAAGATCCTTCAAAGGTACTAGAATAATCTCGATAAATAATCAAGTTTCCATCAACTATTGGATGAATGGTACGCTGACCATCACTTAATTTTGAGAAAACGAGATCGGTACTGGGATCATCTGAGGGGCCAATAAATGTTCCATCAATTCCTCTGATGATGAGGTCTGCAGTACCTTGTGTTGTGAATTCAACTACCCATTCTCCACCTACTGTTGGGTATGACTGAACGTTAATGATTGTGATTTCTGACTCGATGTAAAATTCGGTAGTACCTTCTAGCACATTCCACTGTGCAGCATCATATTCTCCATCGCCATCAGTATCTACAAGTGTAAATGATACTCCATCATCATCAGTACAATCTACCTTTTCACCATCTACAACACAATAAAGTTTCCACGATCCATGGCTATTAGAGCTGTCAGGAAGATTAGAGAATGTTTCTTTACTATTTTGGGAAACTTTGATGTATTTCTTCAAAAACTTGTAATCAGATTGGTCTTCTTCATACATTGTTGTAGAAGCCGTGGAATAGGTTGTGTCATCAGTGGTTGTATCATCAGTGGTTGTATCATCAGTGGTTGTATCATCAGTGGTTGTATCATCAGTGGTTGTATCAGAAGATTCAGTAGAAGTGTCACTGCCTGGAGTTACTATAGTTTCATCATCAAATGGCTGTACATAAGAGTCGTCAGTGGTTGTATCAGAAGATTCAGTTGAAGGGTCGCTGCCAGTAGTTACTACTGTACTAGTACTATACTGATGAACATCATCGTTTGTTACAGTACATGTCTTTTTTCCATACAGTTCTATCGTGCCAGAACAATCTGCTGAAAAGCTTTGAGTGTATCCATCTAGGGCAGATTCAAATACGGAAAAGGAGCCAGCATTAAGTGAAACTATTACTCCTTTCTCATCACCTGGAAATGATTCAGGTATTGGATCGTTACCAGACACTGACATTCTAAAGTCTGATGCAACTGCACTGCCGCCATCATCATTGATTACATTTGTGATTACAGTTAGAATGGTTTTCTTTTTCTTTTCTTTCTTCTCTACCTTAAATCCCTTTGATGCTTTTTCTTCTATCTCTTGAGCATCATCATTTTCTTTTTCTGCAACAAAGCCGTATTGATTTGCTTCAGATATTAGTTGCGAAAATTCATTTTCTACATCCTCTAATATCACAACTTCAGGTTCTTGAGCTGGCTCTACTTCCTCCAATATCACAACTTCAGGCTCTGGTGTCGGTGGAGCATCTGATTGTCTTTGATTATTGTAAACCTCAGAAATTTGGGCAGAGGTTAGTTTTAGATCATAAAACCTAACATCATCGATTTGACCAGCATACTTGTGCATTATTTTGTGTTGCTTGTCTCTGTATAGCATATATGCACCTAATGTTATTTCAGAGTCTGACTCAATTTCATCAAATGAAGATTCCTTGTAAACGCCATCTTCATAGTACCCAGATACTACATTTTTTAATGAAAGTGAATTTTCTCTAAATCCGTTCAAGTAGATATCAATTGAAGAACCATCAAAGGTTGCAGTGATGTATGTCCATTGGTCAGGTTTTACATCAGATTTTGAATTGACCATGTGCCACTTTAATCCATCAAAGACTGAAAATGCCGCTTTTCTTTCAGGTTCTATTACATTATTAATTGATAGTGAAAATGCTCCATCTTTACTTACAATGTACAGCTCTGATGAGCCTTTGTCATAGTTTGGTTTTACCCATGCAGAAACAGTTAGAGTTTGTAACTTGTTTGGAAGACTAGATGATGTTATTTCTACATAGTCATTACCATCTAAGCTAAGATATGGATTGTCGTATGTGACAATGATCGAGTCACCATGCAAACTTTGATTGTCTTTGTCAGAATTATCAAACTGAATAGATTCTTTAGCTTCAGGCAGTAAACTTTGTTGGGCAGAATCTTTTTCAGAGCTTGGCGGTACAAAGTCTTGTTCGGCTTGATCAATGTCTTGTTCTTCAGCGGATGCAAATGGCACTCCCCAATAAGCTTGGGCAATAACAGCAGGGAATGCAAATCCTAATCCTGTTACTAAAATTATCATAACAAAAGAGCTTGATATTATTTTAACAGCTGAAGATTCTTCGTCTAATCTTCTGTCTCTGTTAATAAAAACTGCAGCAAATGTTAACGGTCCTAAAATTATTGCAAGAGCTATTTCATTTGGCAATTCATTTACAAATTCAAGATAATTATAATCTTCAGGTGTATAAACTTCTGAATATGATTTTATGATTTCATAGTTTGTGTTAACGATAATTGTTTCAGCTTTTTCAGCTTCTGTATGAACGACTACTCGTAGTTGCCATACTTTAGCAGTTCCAGTAGAAGTAAATTTTTCAGCAAGACGGCCATCACCAAAATCTTCAATCATTTCATTTATTTCATAAAATTCAATCAGTCTTTTTTCAGTTATTGTTTGTCCTGGTAAAAGATCATCAGAAGTAAATTCTGAAAATTTAACAAAGTCTGAATTTTTCTTAGGAGTATCATCAACAATTCCAGAATCATCTTGAAGTAATTCATTAATCAGATGTAATCTTTGATGTTCTAGATCAGTTGAAGAATGAGCATATGCATTGTCAACACTACCAAGTGAAACAAATCCTATCAATACAAGTAGACTAAGAAGACCTAGACTTTTACGCAAAAATACTACTGCCCCCAATTAAGGAAGCGGTATTTTCACTAGAAGTGAAAAATATATTTTTCAATCTAACCCCTAATAGCGCTCTCCTACTGCCCAACGCAAAGTTTTTCAGCATCATACGTATTAAACATGTTTATAAAGTATGAACGTATGAAAAACTAGTCTTAGATTACGGACTTCGGAATAAATTGTAAAATTTTTACAAATAAAAAAAATTTTTTGTGATTACAAATTATTTTTACAAAGTCCACGCTCAAAAATAAATTAATTTTAAAAAAACTAGGTACCAACAACTATTTTGAAAAATAAAACTAATTTTAAAAAAAACTTGGTAAGTCCACGCTCAAAAATTAATAAAAAAATGATTCAAAAACAAACAGTTAATCCTTAGGGCCAATAAGTAACAGTCTTCTAGATGTAATGCTAAATACAAGTTCATCTCCCCTTTGCCAACCAAGTTTAGTAACGGTCTTGTTTGGAAGAACAATTACATATTTGAAAAATTCCTTCTTACCGTTTTTTTTTGAAACCTGTTTTTGAAGTTTCATGAGTAATTTTAGTAGGTACCTACTTTAAGTCTATGTATGTACATGAAAAATCTAACATAATTCAAAAAGAAATAAGAATGTCAATTTTTCACGCATGAATTTAGGTACCGAAAAATCCAACAATTCTAGAAATTGGTATCACACACTTCTGAAAAATAAAACTAATTTTAAAAAAATTAGGTACCAACACACTATTTTGAAAAATAAACTAATTTTAAAAAAATTAGGTACCAACACACTATTTTGAAAAATAAACTAATTTTAAAAAAAACTTGCAAGTCTAAAGCATAAACAAGTGAACTAGACATATTCAAAATTTTTGAATTTAAAACTAGAATAATTCCGAATTCAAATTACTTATTTGTCTATAGTAGAATGATCTGCACTAACGTTTTCATAAATACTATTTGGTGTAAAATATGTGGGGATTTCTGTACCAGTGATTACATGGTGTCTAACATCGTGTAAGTTTAGGACGCTCTCCTAACAACTTGGCACGGATTCTCCCCTCGTAATAACGAGTCAATATCAAAATGGTCTCAAAGAAAGATAACCTAGAATATGTAACCATCTCGTAATAACACGACTAGGATTTTCGCGCTCAAATCTGTGCGTAATTTTCTTTGTCTCAAATCCCTGTGACAGATGTATTCAAAAAATTTCTTGTCTTTAATTAAAAAAGGCGCAGAGAGGGGGATTTGAACCCCCGTGACCTTACGATCATAGGATTAGCAATCCTACGCCCTGCCAGGCTAGGCGATCTCTGCACACAAGCCTTGCTAAAGCATATCTGTAAATAAATTCACTCTTCTCCAAATCTTGAATAGTTTTTTACTATATTCTCAAGTGGTATTCTTTTTCCGCCAACTATTTTCAGATCAACTTTGATTTTTTTTCCATTAATTGTAATAATGTTGAAAGAATTCTGAAATAGTCCTCGTGCACGTTCAGATGATGCAGTTCCTGCATATACAATCAGTGGTTTTCCAAAATTCCAAATCCATGGTCTGTGTTTGTGACCGCATATGACAAGATCAACGTTAGTTGCAGCAATTGTTCTTAGAACATCTCCTGCATCAATAATTGTTAGTCTGTCAGCGCCAGTATCTGGAATACTAACCAAGTGGTGATGCATTGCAAGAATCTTTACCTTGTCTTTGTATTTTGTCATAGTACGCTCAAGCCAAAGGTTTTGTCTATATCCAACTTCGCCTTCGTTTCTATCAGGCCTTGCAGTACCTAGAGTGACTAGAACAACATCTTTTGAAAGATTGTTTATGCTTTCAAATGGAAAATATTTCTTAAAGTGAAGATATCCTGTGTTTCTGTAATCATGATTTCCGCTAATTGTAATGATTTTTTTTGCCTTTAGTTTTGATACCAGTCTCTTGCATTCTTTGTATTCTTTTTCTAGTCCTTCGTTTGTTAGATCACCGGTGATTACAATAACATCTGGGTTTAGCTTGTTTACCTCCTTTACCACCCTTTCAAACACTGTTGGTTGAAACTGAGATCCAACATGAATGTCAGATAATTGAACAATTAACATTTGATGAGAAATGAAATCTCGTACTAAATAAATTAGTTCAAAAAAAATTCTGATCAAAAAGTGAGGGTACAATTAAATACGCTTGATCGGAAACTCTGGCTGTCTTGGGTAAAAAAGCAGCAGTAATCAACGGTGATGGTGTTGGTCCTGAGCTTGTTGATGCCATGACACATGTTCTAAAGGAATGTAACACTCAGATTGAGATGATTCGGTGTGAGGCAGGTTCAGAACAATGGAAAAAACATGGTGGAGATACCTACATTCCAGACGAGACTACAAAAATTATGGAAGAAAGCGATGCCTGTTTTAAAGGTCCAACAACAACGATTCCTGATCCTAATGCACCAAGAAGTGTTGCAGTGTCTACCAGACAAAAGTTTGAGCTATATGCAAACATTAGACCAATCAAAACTTATGACAGACTATCGCCTGATAAAAAATTAGATTTTGTTTGCTTTAGGGAAGCAACTGAAGGACTATACGCTGGCATTGAATTTGCAATATCTGAAGACTCTGCTATCGCAATTAGAAAAATAACAAGAAATGGTTGTGCACGAATTGTTAATGCAGCATTTGATTATGCAAAAAAACATAACATGAACAAAGTTGTAGCAATAACAAAAAGAAACATTCTCAAAAGAACCGATGGAATTTTTTGGGGCGAGGTGGAAAGAGCAGCAAAAGAAAATTCTGGAATTGAAATTGAGGAATATTATATCGATAACATGACACAGCAACTAGTAAAAAATCCAGAACGATTTAACGGAAATGTTCTAGTTAGTACCAATTTGTTTATGGATATTATTTCTGAGTGTGCTTCAGGAAATATTGGTAGTATTGGAAATGTGTATTCAGCAAACATTGGAGACAGCTACGCAATGTTTGAGCCTGCACATGGAAGTGCACCAAAATACAAGGGGATGAACAAGGTAAACCCGACTGCAACAGTTCTTTCTGGTGCCTGGATGGCTGAATATCTTGGAGAGTCAGACATTAAAAAAGCAATCTTTGATGCAACAGATCAAGTAATCAATGAAGGTAAGGTTGTCACATATGATCTTGGAGGCAATTCTGGAACAAAAGAGATGGCAGAAGCAATTGCAAATGTTGCAAAAGAAAAATTAAAGTGATTTAGCTTCAAGCAAAATTAATTCTTCAAAAAATAGCTTCTTTTTGGCTTTAATTTCTACATCAAATCCTTCTTTTTTAGTTAGTTCAATAAGTTTTTGATAATTTGAAGGCGATGATGTGACAAAAAGAAATTTACCTCCTGATTTGAGGCAATTTTTTGCAGATTTGATAATTTTCATAGGAATAACAATTCCTTCTGGTCCACCATCTGTTGCAATGTCTAAAATTTCTTCAGATGTCAAGTAAGGCATGTTACAAATAATCAAATCAAACTTGTTTTGCAATGCATCAGCACCATTACAACACACTAAATTTTCAGGTTTTCTTGATTGATTTTGCAAGGCTTCAAAGTTTACATCAGTTCCAACTACAAATCTAAATGACTTTGAAAGTGATTTTGTTAGATAGCCAGAACCACTACCGATGTCTAAAGCTGCATCTCCTTTTTCATTTTTGATGTGATCCTCTAAAAAGTAGGTATCTTCTGCTGGCTGGTACGTATCATTTGATAATTTGTTTTGCAATTTTGATTATTTCATCTCCATCTAGTTCATCTAGTCTTTTAGTTGAATCACTCCTCTTTCCAAATTGTTTGAGAATGTTTTGAAGAGTTTTTCTTCGATAAGAAAACAGCTTGTTTACAGTTTTTATTAATTCCTTTGAAACAATATTTTTGCTTTTTAATTTTAGAACGACTGAATCAACTTTTGGTTGTGGAATAAAGTTACTTTTATCCACTTTTATGACAGATTCGATATCAAATGCATATTGAGCTAGAATAGAAATTGCTTTTCGTTTTTTTGATTTTGTTTGTAGTTTTTCTGCAAACTCTTTTTGAACCATGATAACAGCTCGTGAGAATTTGTTCTGAATAAGCCACTCTATTGCATCTCTACTTTTTGAATATGGAAGATTAGAAACAAAGACAGTAAAGTTTTCTTTAGATTTGAATCCATCACCAAGTTTTAGCTTTAGATTTGAAGTAGTATAGTGAATTTTAGCATCATGGTATAGTTTTTTGTCAGTCTCAAATGATGTCACCTTTTTTGCGTTTTTACATAAAAAAGGAATGAGGATGCCTCGTCCTGTGCCTATTTCAAGCACAGAATCATGTTTTGAGAGATTTATAGCAGCAACGATTTTTTGTGCGATTTTTTCAGATTTTAAAAAGTGCTGCCCAAGTCTCTGCCGTTTTTTCATCGTTTTACGAAGAGATTCATTCGTGTTTCTCCTGTAATCTCTTCCATAATTCGTTTTGAAATTTGCTTTATTGGTTCTTTGAATCCAATTCTTTCTTGCAAATCTGCAAAGTTGTCAAATTTTTTCTTTTCTCGCTCTTCAAGCATTAACCTCATGTACGTTTTTCCAATTCCAGGAATTAGTTCTAGTGCATGAATTCTTGGTGTAAGTGGTTGTGCATTATTTAGATAATCAACAAACCTTTTCTCATTTTCTGTAACAATTTTTTCTACAACACCAGGAAGTTCTGTTTGAGCTGATGAAGAAATTCTGTCATAGGTCATCTTTCCTAATACTGAAAGAACTTTGGTACGTCCTTCCTTTCCAATGAAAATTTTTTCACCAACCTCAAAAGTAGAATTTGGTTGACCGAGAATTTCAAGCAAAGTTAATCTGTCCTCACCAATTGCAGTAACAATAATTCCTTCACGTCCACGCACCGTTGTTGACTTGCCTCTTGTGTTAAAATCTAAAACGTATGAATGCTCTTCGTACTTTCTAGGTGGGTTATATGCCCTCTCCAAAAAACTTCACCTTACTAACTACGAGTTCTCCTTGGTGATTTTTAGAATTTTTTCTAGAGTCTCAGCAAGGATTAGTTTTTTCCAACCAAATGTAAAGGAGCGAAGTTCTGCTAGTGTGGTTGGTCTAATGTTTACAATTTCCGCAGCTTCTTCAGTTGTTAATTCACATTCTTTTATGAGCTGTTCTCTCATTTTTTTAGCAACTTTAGGATCAATCTTTACAAATTTTGAAACATAATCATAAGTCCAGCGTTGTATTTGGTCCATAGATTCTATATCTACTTTTTCTAAAATTTCTTTTACCTCCGAAATAGAGATTGGCTTTTTTGTTTTTACTTGTTCCATTTTTTATACACCGAATGGTTTGACATGGTCCAATCTAGCGATTAAGGTTTTCGACTTGTTGCCCAATTTTATATCGAGTGTAACGGTACGTCGTCCAACATTTGTAACTGTACCTACTTTTCCATGGTACCGTTTGTGAGGCATTCCCTTATGCTGCCTAGGATCGATTATGACTAGAGCTCTATCTCCCTCATGATATTCTCTTAGAAGAAATGATACTCCTCTGGGCTGCCTCTTGGTCAATATTGACCTTGTTTTGTGCCTAAATCCATGAGAATGGCCAGATGTCCTTTTTGTAGTCATATCTGACTAGGACTCGCCTAGCCCTATTTTAATACTTAGGGAGAAGAACTATGAGTTTACTAATTCATTTAGTTTCTCAGTAAGGTCATCTAGGTCTGATGGTTTTAACAAATAGGAATGGACCCCTCTTTTTACTAGTTTATCCAATTCGGTTTCAGATATTGTGGAAGCTGTAAACACAATTATTTTATTTTTTTCAAGTTCTTTTTCTTTTTCTAGAACATCTATCACATCATAACCACTAAATTCAGGCATGGCAAGGTCTAGCAGAAC
>DRGT01000036.1 GCA_011055585.1 Candidatus Nitrosopumilus sp.
AATGAATCTTGAAAACAAAGTTGCTGTTAGGGTTCCAAACAATAGTTGTGCATTAGCAATTTTAGAACAATGTAATTTGATTATAGGCACAAGTGCAAACGTTTCGGGTATGGAATCATTTGTAGATCCTGATGAATGTGAAAAGAATATTTCAGATTATGATGTATTTATAGATAATGGAAAAATTTCAAGCAAAGGAGAATCTACTGTAATTGAAATTAGTGAGGATGAAGTTGTGGTTCATAGAAAAGGTAGTATCTCAAAAGAGGAGATTTTGAGTTTATTTTGAATTTAATTATTACATGTGCAAGACATTTGGAACCTGAAACTACTGATGAGTTAAGCGCAGTTTTGGCTCAATTTGGTGATGAAAATCCTGAAATTTCTAGAACTAGTATGTCAGGAGTTCTAACAGCTAAAACAAAGTTAGTTCCTTTTGAGGTCATCAAAAATATTCGAGAAAAAATTGTAGATGAGCCATGGTCAATTCGTTATTGTCTCAGAATAATTCCAATTGAAAAAGTTGTAGATACCAATTTAGAAGAAATATCTACTCAAGTTTTTTCATTGATGAAAAAAGTCAATGAAAAAGAAAGCTATAGAATAACTATTGAAAAACGGAATTCTGATATTTCAAGCACTGAGATTATTTCAAAAATTGCTGATAATATTACAAATAAAGTTTCATTAGAGAAACCTGATTGGATTGCGTTAATTGAAATCTTAGGCAATAAAACAGGTGTTTCAGTTTTAAAAAGTGATGATATTTTCAGTTTGGAAATTTCTAAGCGAGAGTTGTTAGAGTAATACTGCTGCTTTCTCTACAAGTAGGTCTTCTAAAGGATTTTTTGAGTAAATAGAGTCAATTTGTTTTTTTGAAATTTTGAATTGCTTTTTTAGAAATTGTGAATTATTTTTTGAGATTATTTTTGAGTTCAAATATGGTTTTAATTCTGAATGTAATTTTTTTAAAGATGATCTCTTTCCTAAGGCAATAATAATAGAACTTTGTTTTGGTTTTAAGCCCGCTGTTGCAATTGCTTGTGAAATTTGTGTTGTACAAGCAAATCTCATTAAAATATCAGTTTCAAGTTTTTTTGAAAGCATGTTTTGATTATTTTTTGCTTCAAGAGAAATTTTGAGGATTTTTTTTGCATGAGTCTTACTTAGGACATATTTAGCAAAAACTCCTTGTATAGCCAAATCAGGAAATTTTTTCCTTAAATCTATTAGAAAATCTATATTTTGAATTATGTTTGGTTTAATTTCTAATAATTCAACAAAAGATTTTGAGATTGGAAAAATTGTGTTTTGTGAACCTCCATGAATTACAGGAATAACACTAACAACATCTTTATCCTTTAATTTGGTAAGTTTTCCATCTAATGCCGAAGAATCAATGCCATTTACTGCAATGAGAAGATTATTTTCATCTAATTCAGGCGTATCCTTGGGTTTGGATTTTTGTAAAATATCAAGTAGTTCCTGAATAGTTAGATTATCTTTGTTTATTGTCATCTTGTCAGTTGAAAGTGATTTTTTTGCTCCACCCAATAATTTTACTTGAATCAATGTATCACTTTAGAAGAATTAAAAATAATTTTAATTTTCTGAACTCTGTTCAGTAATCCCTTGAGGTTTTTCCTCAGCTGGAGGACTCTCAGCTCGTGTTTCAGTCTCTGTTTTTTGCTCAACCATGTCCAGGTTTTCTTCCTCAGATTCTTCATCTATTTTTGATTGTTTTGCTATTCTTTCTTCTTGCTTCTTTTTGTCAAGCAATTCATGTTTTAGAAATTTTGTAATATAACCTGCTATTTCGTTTTTAAGACCTTTAGAACGAATAATAGCGAATTGTTCTAAATTTTTTTTGTTATCAGCAAAATCAGTTCCAAACTCATCTTTGTGGTTTTCTAATATCACCAAAGATAGTTTTTTTATTCTGTCCACTCATCCGGTTATTTTAGGGGGTTTTTTATACCTATATCCCTAGGTAGTTCATTGAATTTTTTTCTAATATAGTGCTAAATTCATCATATGATTTTCTTAGAACTTTGCAACCACAAAAAACAACACTTGGAATAAAAGTAACTTGAGCAGGTTTAAAACCAAAACATTTTGAGAATCTTACTGGTCCATCTGTTTCTACAAGAATTTTGTCTTGATCAGTTTTTGAAAGCAGGATTTGTTTATCAATTGCGTACAACATTACAGGTCCATACGAAACAAAAAATTTCATATCCATGGCTTGTTGTAATTGTTTTTTGTTTCCATCAAACCAATGTAATAAAACTCCAGACAAAGAGTAAGAAGATATTATTTCAAAAATGTCATCAAGGGTTTTTCTAGAGTGAATGGAAACTGGTTTTTTATGTTTTTCAGCCAAAGATAATAAAGTTTCAAAAACTTGTTTTTGGGTTGAGTAGTCTTCATTTGATTCTACATATGTTTTATCAAGACCAATTTCGCCAATTCCTGAAATCTTGTCTTTATTCTGCTCTATCAATCCAGTCATATCTTCCAGACTATCTTTGAATTTTTCAGGATGAATTCCTATGAATGGAAGAATCAATTCACTTTTGTTAGCAAGATTTAGAGTTTGAATAGAATTGGAGTTATCCATCGATACACAACATGCCTTGATGTGTAATTTTTCCATACTTTTTATTATCAAAGGAATGTCTTTTTCAAACTCTGGATCTGAAAGATGGATATGAGAATCAAATATCCATGTCATAATTTTTTCAAATTAAACTCCCTAAAATAGTCTGCATAAATCGATTCCTTTGTGATATTTTTTCAGTCAAAGTTTTTTATCATTTACAGTAAAATTACATTTGATGAAATCCTCAGAGTTGGGACTATCAGCAATGTATAGAATTTTAAAAAAATCAGGTGCTGAAAGGGTAAGTGATGAGTCAGCAGATGAACTCAGAAGAATTATCGAAGAGTTAGCAATGGCAATTGCTCAAAGCGCTGTTGAAATGTCAAGTCATGCTGGTAGAAAAACTGTAAAAGCTGATGATGTAAAATTGGCATCAAAGCCATTCACAAAATTCTAAACTAAGACTTTAATTGTTGATTACGTGTTTTTTTGACTGCGGTGAGGTGGCAGAGCGGTTATGCGTGGGCCTGCAAAGCCTATACAAGGGGGTTCGACTCCCTCCCTCACCTTTGAAATTTTTCTATTCTACAATGACTTTGCCTTTCATCCAAGGATGTAAGGTACAAAAGTAATCAAAAGTTCCAGATTCTTCAAATTTGACCGTGAATGATTCGTTTGGATCTAAATGTCCACTATCAAACATTCCATTTGGGTTTTCATAAGTACCACTTGTAACAGTGTGAAAGGCAGCATCTTCATTTAACCAAGTTACAGATTCTCCTTGTCTAATTGAAATTTTTGATGGTATGTAACAAGTATTAGTTTCATCACAACCAGGTCTAGAAGATTTTGTAGGCATTGTGACTGTAGCAAGTTTTTCTATCGTATTTTTGTCTTGAACATCCGAACTTGATTCTATTTGACCAAATTGTAATGAAAGAATAGAGCTAATTATAATTGCTGAAATAATTAAGCCTGAAATCAGTATCTTTTTTTTCATTTTGTAAAACCTCAAGAAAATGGAGTTATTATATAATTACCTGCTTTTCTAAATATATAACATGTTAAGGGGCGTAATTGGCACAAAACGAATTTGGGTTGTTAGAGTATATCCCTGGATCAAGATCAATTCTTGTGCAGAAAAATTCTAGTTTTCCGCTAGAAGGTTTTTCAGCAAACATTACTGAAAGTATTCGAGAGTATACCGAAAGTGCAAAAAACGATGTTGAGAAAGGCAATAACTTTCTTCAATGGGTTTTAACAAGAGTTTATGAAGCTACAGAAGATGATGCTGCTGATGCCATAGTTGATGGTGCAAATGATCTCGGTATTGATGCTTATCTACCCGTAGATTTTTCAGATGATAAAATTAGATTATTTCAATCCAAATATGGCACATCTCATTCTACTGATGCAATTATAAAGTTCAAAGAAGATGTAAAAAGACTTCTTGAGCGTGATGTTACAAAAATGCGACCAGAGCTAGCACATCTAGTTACCAATATTCGTGAAAAAAATCTGAAAATCAAATGCTGTTATGTTACTGATCAAATAGTGGATTATGAAGACGATGAAGTTGAAATTGTGGATATTAATGAAATTATACAAAAATTATGGGACAGAATAAAAAAACCCGCTGCTGGAAAAAAATCATCACTGAAATTAGAAAAAATGCTTCGATACGAGAATACAATTCTTGGAATTTTGAAGCTACGAGAACTTACAGACTTTGTGATAAAAAATAGAGATTATGTGTTTGAATCAAATATTCGACAATGGATGCAGTTTAAGACTAGTGTAAATAAAGGGCTGAGAGATACACTCCAAAATGAACCTGATAAATTCTTCTATTACAATAACGGAATTACAATTGTCGTTAGTGACATTGAAGAGTTTGGTGAAAATGATCTCATGTTGCATGCTCCACAGATAGTTAATGGTGCTCAAACATCAAATTCAATTCTTGATCATGCAAAGCGTACCAAAAATATGGATGGAAGTATGACTGTGACAATCATAAAAGCTGATAATGAGCAAGACCAAAACAACATTACAAAATACAGAAATTCACAGAACTCCGTGAGGGGAAAAGATCTTGTTTCGTTAATGGATTTTCATAAATCGGTTAAATCCCAATTAAAAAATTATAGATATTTTTATGAAATTCAAGCTGGTTCTTTTGATAGTAAAACAAAATCAGAGCAGGCGGAATATGAAGGAGATGCTACTTACAATAATTATCTTCCAGATAATCACAAAAAAGTAGTCGTTGCAAAGGATGCAATTCAAGCTTTAGTTGCAGGAATCGAGCAAAGACCAACTGAAGCATACAGTTCACCAGCACAATTTTTGCCAAGGGGCAGCAAATACGACCAAGTATTCAATGAAAATTTGAAAGATGATTACAAACTATTGCTTTATCCTTATCTTGTAAAGGAATACGCCAAGAAAGTCTTGAAGTATGGAAAACAAGGAAAACACAAAACAAAACGATACGCGACTTTGTTCTATGTGGCAGTATATTTCAGGATTTTACACAAAAATATGCTTCAAACAAAAGGTGATTTCAAACTAGATATTCTCAAGTTAGAGCCTGTTTTTCGTAGTTTCAAGCTAAATTCCAGAATTCTCAAACTTGCAGATATAGTAGTAACAAAATTTCTGGAAGATACCGTTGTAGATGACGAAATAGAAATTGCAAATACAAAGCACAACTTTTTCTCACATCATGTTTGGAATGATTCTATGCTACGTGTTGTTGATAAGAAAATAAAACAAGAAGAAGAAGAGATTGAAGTTGTTAGAAAACTTGTAGTAAGTCTTCTATAATTTTTAGAAAACGGCAGTAGTCTAACCAAGTAAAAATTGCAGGAGGTTTACTTTAGCCAGACTAACTACCGTAGTTTCACTAATAGAGAGTGCTATTTAACATGATTTTCATGCATAGCAAACTACAAAATTCTAAAATGATTTTTATATAGAACAGGAAGAGCATTTTCAAATTGGAATCAAAAGAAAAATGTTCACTCTGCAATAACCTTATTGAATACAAGTACATGCCAATGAAAGAATGGGAAATTGAAGGGCCACTATGTGGTAAATGTTATTCTAAGAAAATTTCTGATTATTATCCTGGTGAACATACAAGAGTTAATCTTGATAAAGACTAATCATTTCTCTTGTTTTTTGTATTTATTAATATAAAGACAATTCCATGTTAAGGGATCATCTTTGACCTGATCTTCTTGAATGAATTTTATGTCAGTGACAGTTTTTTTCTTTTTTAGAAGATTAACCTGAAAACTTTGAAATTTTGTACAATCACAATCTTCATAATAACAATCATCATTGTCTTCTGCATCATCATGATCCTCTTTTAGATGACCACAATTACAAACTGCATCATCTTTAACTTCATTTTTGAATTTTTTTGCGTAGACTCCTAAGCGCAAGTATGCTTCAACACCATATCCATTTTTAAATCGTTCATAATTCTCTGATTTTTTTAATTCCTTGAAAAAGGAGATATTACTATCAGGTTTTTGTGAGTCTCCACCCATAATGAACCAGTATTTGTCACCAGACTCAACAAATCGAATTTTGATGGTGTGATCTCCCCACCAATGAATTGTATTCTGCCAAAGATCCCTCGCTTCTTTTCTGTCTTGAAATAACGGTACAACATTCATTCTTAGATCATAATATCGATATGCTACACCCATGAATTCATTAAACCAGGGTATGGAGGACTGACCTGACAACGCTCCAAATCGAGGTTGTATGATATTTAGTTGTTCTAAATTATGGGTAATACCCTTATATCATGTGATTTTCTGTTATGCGTATGGTAACGTATAGGACCAGTATGCAGATAGTAGCGGATCTACTCACAGCTGCTGAGCAGAGTGGTCAAGAAGGAATTAAGACTACATCACTGTTAACAAAGGCAAATCTTTCTCATTCTAGATTATCAAAGTTCGTTGATAACTTGACAGGAGCCGGTTTGATTAACAAAATTGAGTTTGATGGTAAGCATACATTTGTTCTCACTCCAAAAGGTAGACAGTATTTAGAATCCTATCAACAATTCTCTGATATTGCAGAGTCTTTCGGTTTAGAATTATAAGATTATTTTTTAGATTTTCGTCGTTTTTCCCTTAATTCTTTTTGTTCTTTCCTACTTTTCCACGAACTATACACAATGAGAATTATGGCGCCTGCCAACATTGAATAAAATAATCCTGGAGAAAAGGGCGCTCTAGTAACTGCAATAATCATTCCTGCAATCAAAAACATCATAATAATTAAGAGATATTTATCCACGATGCGAATAAAACATAAAATAATATATCTTTTTGAATTATTTCATGCTAGGTAGATATGATTAAAATTCTGGAATTGATAGGATTTGCTTTAATTGCAATAATGTTCATTTCTTTCGTTGGATTAATCCCGGGAGTGGAATCTGGGTTTTCACTACTTTTCTGGGGATGTGCTGTTGGCACATTAGCAATAATTATCTATAGAAAAAAGAAAAGAAAGGAAAAAGAATCAACATAATTTTCCTTTGTTAATTTACTAAACATTTTTCAAATACATACAAGGTTTTAAGAATTCTAGTTGAAAAAACCGACAGATCTATAAAGGAGCATTTTACGTTAATACCGAGGGGAGTATGACGGACATTATTGTAGAATGGTGGAAAGGACTAGGCGAAGACCTTGAAGATGACATTGAAACTGCTTATGATAATAACTCCTGAAAATTTTCTTTAATCTTTTACAAAGCAACAAAAAAGCCTCGAGTGGGATCTGAACCCACGGCCTAACGCTTACGAGGCGTTCGCTCTAAGCCAGGCTGAGCTATCGAGGCA
>DRGT01000037.1 GCA_011055585.1 Candidatus Nitrosopumilus sp.
GATACGAATGGCAAATTACATAATATTCAAGTTTTAGAAAAATAACAATGTCACAATCACAAACAATCCAATTAGCACCTGATCTGCAAATCTGCCGGATACTAAATGGAATGTGGCAAGTAGCTGGAGGACACGGTCAAATCAAAAGTGACTCTGCAATTTCAGAAATGTTAGAGCAACACAGGTCAGGATTTTGCACATGGGACATGGCAGATATCTACGGACCGGCAGAGGAGTTTCTTGGCAAATTCAGAAAAGTACTAGATGAAAATGAGCTTTCAAAAATGCAAGCCCTGACAAAGTTTGTTCCAAATACTGGACCGATGAGTAGATCAATTGTAGAACACTACATAGACCAGTCAATCCAAAGAATGAATGTAAAATCAATTGATGTATTACAGTTTCATTGGTGGGACTATAATGATACAAGCTACCTTGATGTCTTGCATCACCTAACAAAACTACGTGATGAAGGAAAGATAAAGCACCTTGGTCTGACTAATTTTGATACAGAGCGAATTCAAATCATGGTAGAGCAAGGATTCGCACTTGTCTCAAATCAAGTCCAGTATTCGATAATAGACCAAAGACCTGAGGTTAAGATGACGCCATTTTGCCAAAAACATGACATAAAGTTACTAACCTATGGAACTTTACTTGGGGGATTTTTATCGGAAAAATATATTGGAGCATCTGAACCCACACGGGCAGAGCTTGATACACTAAGCTTGCAAAAATACAAAAACATGATTGATGCCTGGGGAGGATGGTCACTCTTTCAGAAACTACTTGCAGTGCTAGAGCAAATTGCACAAAAACATAATGTAGGTATTGCAAATGTTGCAACAAGATTCATTTTAGATAAGCCGTCTGTTGCAGGAGTAATCATTGGGGTAAGACTTGGAATATCAGAACATAGAGTTGAGAATGCCCGAGTCTTTGGGCTTGAGCTTGACTCTGAAGACCACGAAAAGATAAAATCAGTTACCATACAATCCAACAATCTCTTTGAGGCAATAGGGGATTGTGGGGCTGAATACAGATGAAGAATCAAAAGTAATCTATACAGGATTATACCTTAACAAAAATTTGAGGCTAAAACTGGAACTTTTTGTGGAAAAGTTGCAAAACTAATTGAATTTGGTGGGCCCGAAGGGCTTCGATCCCTTGGCTCACCGGTTATGAGCCGGTTACTCTACCAAGCTGAGTTACGGGCCCCACGAAAAAAGGTTCTATCCTGAATATAAAATGTTATAGAGATTAACAGTAAGATTCGTAACAACTATCAAGTAACAAGTTTTGTGCAGAAATTGAAATGTCCGCAACTTGTGTTAATGTTTCAGAATCTGTAGAAGATTTTTCTAAAATATTTCTCCAAGATGCTGTATGTCTAATGTCAGCTTCTGTGTGCAATTTGAAATATTCTGTTGCTTCTTCGCTTGAAATTCCATAAAACTCTGCCAATCCATCTAATTTTATCTGACTAATTTTTGGAATCTCTTTTTCAAAAGCATACATTGCACATGCTCCACTCTCATAGGTATTCATTAAAGAAGCAAGTAAAGAAACTGCTTGTTTTGTTTTTTCATGACCCTCGTATTTTTTTAATTCTTCTTCAGAAACTCCAAGTGCTCCAGCAAATTTTATCCAGGGTGTAATATGAGATGATTCTTCTTCTTGATTGTAAACTAGTTCATTGACAGCAGAATCAGGAGCTTGTTCAATGATTGGAGACATAAAAGATGGAACAGCTTTTACAAGTTGAAAATATTCTTTTGAATAACCAGCTAATGATTCTAATTTGAGTTTTCCATCAGACCACATTTCATAAAATGGATGTTTTAACAAACTTCTTTCTTCTATCATGTCATCAATTTTTTTAATCAAAGAATTCATGTGTGTCGTCTAAACCAGCCAATAAAAAAATCTTTTGTGGTGAAAACGATTTTAAGGACAAAATAACCGATGCAAATGGGCTCCAGTGGTGTAGACCGGTCAAGCATATCGCCCTTTCAAGGCGATGATCTCGGGTTCAAAATCTCATAAGATGAAATTCCCGACTGGAGCACCAAGATTTAATTACTTTGCATTAAGAGTTTTCACGGAAACAGTTTTGGACAGAAAAAACATCGAAACTAATCCTCTAATTGAGACCTATGGAAGGTACATCAAAAGAATTGATCAAGCGTTAGATGCAGAACTTGGTCTTTATTCAGAGTCTGAATTCATAGAACCACTCAAGTATTCACTTGAGGGGGGTAAACGAATTAGGCCCATAATTTTGATTCTTGCTGCTGAAAGCGTTGGCAAGGTTGATGATAATACCTATTCTGCAGCTTGTGCAGTTGAATTTTTGCATACAGAATCTGTAATTCATGATGACATTATAGATGAAGAAACTTTGAGAAGACGAAAGGATCCATTTCACATTAAATACGGTTACAACACTGCAATTCTTACTGGTGATTTTGTTTTAGGATTAATTCTAAACATTTCATCAAGATTGAACAATCCAAGAATTACCAAAGACTTGTCTACTACTGCCATGCTAATGAGTGAGGGTGAAATCCTTGAGAATAGGCTTGAAACAAGCGAGGATGTTACCTTTGATGACTATCTCAAGGTAATTGAATACAAAACATCTACTGCATTTGAGGTTGCAGCAAGACTAGGAGGAATAATTGGTGGCGGAACAGAAGAACAAATTGAGGCACTGACTGATTATGGAAAAAACATTGGAATTGCATATCAAATTAAAGATGATCTTATTGATTGGAAAAATGAAGACAAGTTATTCAATTTGTTAATCAAAAAAAGTACCGACCCAAGAGTTGTTTTTGATAAAATGGAAGAGTTGTTAAAAGATTTTTCTACAAAAGCGAAAATTGGTTTAAGAAAAATTCAAGATAACGATGCAAAGTTGCATCTAGAAGAACTGATTAAATTTACTATTCTAAGGGGAAGCGCTTAACGTTAGTGTTGGCGCAGCAATCTTTGCAAATTCTATAATTGGTTCTGGATACACTCCCAATCCTACCATGAAGATTATTGAGAATATCATTACAGCAATTACAGCTTTTGGTTCTGAAACTCTTTTTTCTGTCTCTCCTTCAAAGTACATCTTTCGAATAATCCAAGCATAGTAAGCTAGTGACAGTGCGCTGTTTAGTACGCCAGCTATTGCTAACCACGGAGCCCATCCCAATAACGGTCCTGCATCAAGTGCAGATCCAAACAACATCAACTTACTCCAGAATCCATTTAGTGGTGGAACACCAGCTAATGCAAGAAGTGAAATCATTAATCCTAATGCAGTGATTGGCATTTTTCTTCCCAATCCCTTTATCTTATCAAGGTGAGTTGAGCCAAGAGCTATGACAATTCCTGCAACTGCAATGAATGCGGAGCCTTTCATGACAGCATGGTTCATTATGTGAAAAAGTGACGCTTGAAGACCAATATCTGAAAACGGAGCAATTGAAAGACCAATCAAGATGTAACCAGCATGTCCAATGCTAGAATATGCGAGAATTCTTGCAAGATTCTTTTGCATGATTGCTGCAATGTTTCCTATTGTCATTGTCATTATAGCAATAATTCCAAGAGCGAGAACCCAATCAAGATTAAGCGCAACTGTTCCCATAATTATTACTCTAATCATAGCTGCAAATCCGGCCTTCTTTGTTCCAGCAGCTAATAGTGCACTAATTGTTGGTGGCGCCCCTTCGTAAGTATCTGGAAGCCACATGTGGAATGGAACTAGTCCCATCTTGAATCCAAATCCTGCAATAAACAAACCAACTGATAACAAAGCAAGCGGTAGCATTGATGCATCAATTGTTGCAAATCCTTGAATTACTTCAGCAATGTTTGTGGAACCTGTAATTCCATATGCAAGTGAAATTGCGTAAATTATGATTGCAGATGATAATGCACCAAACAAAAAGTACTTGAGTGCAGCTTCGTTTGAGCTTGGATCCTTTTTCATATATCCTGCAAGGATGTATGTTGGAATGCTCATCAACTCCCATGCAATAATTAACATTACAAGGTCTGTTGAATATGCAATGAGAACCATACCAATTGTGGATAATAGAATTAGGGAATAGTAAACGGCTGGGTGGTTTTTGTTTCTCATGTAACTGAAGGAGCCAACCGTTGTGAAGATTGCAACAATTAGCATTGCAATTGCAAAGAATCCACCAAAGGTATCATCAACTAGAACATCTTCTGAAAAGAGAATTCCTTGTGTAACATGATCACTAGCTAGTTGGTATGCAACATAACCAATTGAAGCAATTAATGCAGCAAAAGCAATTACAGCATAGAAAGAGTTGGAACCAGTTTCTTTTCTTGCAATACTAATTATTGGAATTAGTACTCCGACGGTTCCAAGGATTGCAATCAAAACAATTGGAGTTGATGTAACGTCGATCATTTTCTCATCACCCTACATCAACAAAATCAGGACCACAAAGAGGATTCCTGCTCCAAATACGAATAGATATGATTGTGCAACACCGGTTTGAGTTCCCTGAACTACTTTTGCGGTCCATGCAGTAGCCCTTGTCATTCCCAGGTTCATTCCAACATCAATTACCGTTCTCTCAAAGTATCTGAATACTCCTCGTGAAATCCATAATGGGGCTATCACAAAGAACCAGTAGATTAGTGCGTTTAGGTACCATCGGTTTAGAAAAAATTTGTGAATTGCATAAAAGAAAATATTTGAATTTACAAACTTGACAGGATCAACCCATCGTCCAATGTAGAATATGTATCCCAAACCAAATCCAGTTGCAAATGCAATTAAAGATGCACCAAGTGCGATTGGATTAAGTCCAGCCAAAACTCCTGGCAATCCAGATTCTTCTACGACAAGCTGAACTGTGTGAATTCCAAATGAATTTTCAAGATATTCTGTAAATAGTTCATGTATTCCTTCTTCCGCAGAAAATCCAATTATGCCAATTCCAATTGTTAGAGTCGCTAAAATTCCGTAAGGAATCCACATTGATTTTGGTGCATCATGAATCTGGTGTCCTTCTGATTCCATTTTTTTAATGTGTTTGCTCTTTGGTCCAAAGAACACCATTCCAATCATTCTTGTTGTGTAAAATGCTGTGATTACTGCAGTTAGTACTGCAATTGTAAAGATTGGTAATGCCCATTCGTTTCCAGACTCGTAAACTGCTGCAAAGACTGCATCCTTGCTCCAGAAACCTGTTGTAATAAACGGAGCTCCCATCAGTCCAAGACCTGCAGCCCACATAAACACGTACGTCTTTTTTATATGCTTGCGCAAGCCACCCATGTCTGTCATAAATCGTGAACCAACAATGTGCAACAACGACCCTGCTGCCATGAACAATGAAGCTTTAAACATTGCGTGTGAAATTAGATGGTAGAATCCTGCAGTGTAACCATCAACAAATTGTTCAGAAAGTCCTGCAACACCAAGTGCCATCATCATGTATCCAATTTGAGAACCTGTAGAATATGCAAGTACCTTTTTGATTTCTGGATTAACTACTGCTTGTGTTGCAAGTAATATTGCAGTTATTGCACCAACCCATGCAATAATTTCAAAGAATTGATCAAGGAATATTCCAGCTGCTGCCAATGAGAAGAAGAGAGGTCCTAATCTTGCTACCAAGAAGACTCCAGCTTTGACCATTGTTGCTGCGTGGATAAGGGCTGAAACAGCAGATGGACCAGTCATAGCCTCGAGAAGCCATTCATTTAGTGGGAATTGTGCTGATTTTCCGACTGCACCTCCAAATAGTAATACTGCTGCAGGTACCAAAAGACCCTCAGCTGACATGTTAACGGCCCAGGTTGTATCTGCAACTAATTCTTTTAATCCAAATGTTCCAGCAAATGCAAAAATCAAAAACATTCCAGCAAGCATCATGACATCACCAACCTTTGTCATGATGAATGCCTTCATACCGGCGTGTGTCGGGGAGTAGTATTCTGTTATTCCAAGAGCTGTATATCCTTCCTTTCCAACATGATGTTGTGATTTATCACGATACCAGAAGGCAATCAGTGCATAAGATGCAAGACCTACACCTTCCCATCCAAAGAAAATTTGTAACAAGTTGTCTGAAAGAACAATTAATTGCATTGAACCAATAAAGAACAACATCCAGAACCAGAAACGTACAATATCTTTGTCACCTTTCATGTAACCAATACTATACACCATAATCAAGAAAGAAATCCATGCAACAACATTTGCCATAATTATTGCAAGAGGATCAGCTAGTACACCTGCTTTCAAACCAATTGAATCAATCCAAGAAACTTGATCATGAATTTCATTACCTCCAAGAGCTCCTGGAAGCAATGATGCAGCAAACAAAGCGCTGGCAAGCGCCATGCCAACTGCAAAGTATCCTGTTGCTGTTTTTGATCCTTTACCAATCGCAGGAGCAATTAATGCACCAGCAAATGGAATAATCCAAATAGCCCATGCAGCTATAGTTCCAAGATCAAATCCTAAAGCTTCAGTTGCCATTAACTAGACCCCCAACACACCTGTCATGTATGGAATAATTTTTTCAAAGAAAATGTCTGGATAAATTCCAAGAACAATTGTAAATCCTGCAAGAACCATCATTGGAGCTATCATGTACCAACTTGCTTCTTTGACGTTTGTCAAATTTTCAGGAAGTTTTCCTAAGAATACTCGTTTAAACATCCAGAGAATGTAAGACATTGTAAGAACTGTTGCAACTAGTCCAAGTCCAAATAACACCATTCTTAGAGTAGAGCCTTCTTCTATGGCGGTCTCAAGTGCGCCATAAAATAGGGTCCATTCGCCCATGAATCCACTTGTTGGAGGCACGCCCATGATTGTGAGGGCACCAATAAAGGCACAGGTTGCAGTGATTGGCATTTTACTTGCCAGTCCTCCAAGTTGTCTAATACTTCGTATACCAACATTTACGATAAGAATTCCTGCCATCATGAAGAGGAGACCTTTTCCAAGAGCGTGAGTTACATACATCATCTCAGCTCCTGCAAGCCCTAAAACCGAAAACGAACCAATGCCAAACAAAAGATAACCCATTTGGCTGATACTAGAATATGCTAACAATCGTTTAATGTCGTCTTGCATCAACGCCATTGCTCCACCATAAATCATTGTAGCAACACCCCAGATCATCAACCAAATAGACAGATCAGCATACTGCATCGGCAAAAATTCAACAATGAATCTAAAGATACCATAAGCACCAATTCCGATCATAGCTGGAGACAAAAGTGCGCTGATTGGTGTCGGAGCTGCTGCGTGTGCATAAGGCAACCAAATATGGTACAAAAATGCTGCAAGCTTTACTCCAAGCCCAATGATTATCGCAACTGCGGCAAGTAAAACTAGATCTTCTGGGATTTCAGATTCGCGAATATCTACAAAATCAAAACTTCCTACACTCAAACCAATTGTTAAAAATCCTAAAAGAAGAATTACTGCACCGACATGAGTCCATAAAAAGAACAATAAAGCAATTCTTCTTCTTGGTCCAGCGCCCCAGAAGGCAATCAAAAAGAATGAAGGGACAAGCATTACCTCAAAGAAGATGTAAAATTCAATCAGGTTTGTTGAAAGAACTGTACCAATCATTCCCACTGAAAATGCTAAGAACAAAGCAAAGTACAGACCAGATTGTTTGTTGATGAATTGTTGTAAGGAGGTTGTTGATACAACACTTGTTTGTCCAGAACTTGATTCTACTTGATGATATCGTTCTGCATATTGTTCTTTAAAGTGATGTATCATGTATGGTTTTGAATAAAGTGCAAGAATTGTACAAAGCACATAGATGATTATTGCAAATGGAGCTGCAAGTCCATCAATCAAAAATCCGAACTCGCCAAACAGACTAGTCCACGGATAATGCTCCTCATAGGTTCCTTCAAGTGAGGCTAGAATTATCAAAATTGTACAGTATAGTAGAATGCCAAAGGTTAACCAGGTTGCAACGTTTGGTCCTGATTTTTTACCAATAATGTAGACCACAGGTGAAAGTAGTAGCGGTATGAAAACCGCCTGTAACAATGCATATTCCATTATCCCTTTAAGCTCCTAAAGTCAGCAATGTCAATATTCTGATACATTCTGTATGCGACAATTATCAATGCAAGACCTACTGCAACTTCTGCTGCAGCAATTGCAATAGAAAATAGTGCAAGTGTTTGTCCACCACTGTGTGGCATGAATCTTGCAAAGGCAACGAGATTGAGATTTGCTGCATTGATGATTATCTCAATTGCAAAAAGCATTCTGATTGCGTTTCGTTTTACTGATAATCCATAGATACCAATTCCTAATAATGCAACTGAAACAATAACAAACTCAATCAGCTCGTTGGCCATTTTCTACATCCTCCCTTCTTGCAAGAACAAGTGCTCCAGTAACTGAACCAGCTAAAATGAGTGCCATCAAAATTAATGCTGGCCAATAATATGTTACAAAGTCTGTACCAATATCTCTAAAGTCCACTGGTGGTTCATCAGTGGTTACTGATTTTAATCCAGAATCAATTATTACAGAACCAATTGCAACCATGAAAATTAACATTAAACCAATGCCAGCCCACTTGCGTCTTTTGTCTTCAATTTTTTTGAAGATTAGTTCTCTTTTTACTAACATTACAGTGAACAAGATTAATACTGCAATAGAGCCAACGTAAACTGCAAGCTGAAATAGCGCAACAAATGGTGAGTCTAACAATAAAAAGAATCCTGCAATACCACCAAGTGATACCATTAATGCAATTGAACCATAAATTAATGAACGAAGCTCAAGTGCTGCAATTGCAGTTCCAATTGTTAAAACAGATAACGCTAAAAAAACTGCATCAGCCATGAGTTGCACCCCGCTCGTCGATTTGTATTTCAACATCCTGTTGGACGTCTGGCTTTACTTGAAGTTGAGCGGGAGTGTAAATCAAACCCTCCTTTGTGTAAGAGGATAATTCGTAGTCATTTGTCATGTACAAGGCGTAGAAAGGACAAGCGTCTACACAAAGTCCACAAAACACACACTTGCCATAATCAATTTGAGGCATGATTGCTTTCTTGTTATGTTTCCATTCTTCTGGAACCTTTACCATTGCAATAGCTTCTGCAACACCTTCACACGCAATAGCACAAAGCTGACATCCAGTACATTTATCGTGAAACAACATGTGTCGTCCTTTGTAACCTGCAATTCCTACACCAGAGGTTGGATCATACTGATAACCATCTCCAACAAACTTTAGTTTTTGTTCTGGATATCGGAGAGTGAAGCGTTTGATCGCTAAGTGTTTAATTCCCGAATTTAGTGCTTTGATAATACCAGTTGCTGTACCCAATTACAATAGACCTCCCGGACCAAATACTCCGGAGTAAATCAATCCTAGAGCAATAAAGATGTTAACAAATGATAATCCAATTAACTTAGACCAACCTAGATCTAGTAGAAGCTCGATTCGAATTCTTGGGAATACTCCTCGTGGCAACAGTATGAAGAAAATTACTACAGCCGTTTTTAGAACAAACCAAATTACTCCACTAAAGAATTCCATTGAAAATATTGGTAGTCCGGGAGTTTGAATAGTGATTGGCCCAATTGTTTGACCTTCATGGATTAGTGTTTCTTCAAGTGGAGGGAAAAACACGGGTCCTTGCCAACCGCCAAGGAACAAAACAACAAACAAAGCTGCAAATGCATAAAGTTTCAAGTAAGAACCAAGTTGAACTAGTCCGTACATCATTCCAGAAAGTTCTGTTAACCAACCAGCAACAATTTCACTTTCTGCTTCTGGCAAGTCAAATGGAATTCTTTCAAGTTCTGCTAACATAGCAACGAAAAATACAATTGCACCAATTGGCAGGAAAATAATCCACGGAAAGTTTGCTTGGCTTTCAACAATTTCTGAAAGATTTAGTGTTCCAGTAAGAATCACAACTCCAAGCAGAGACAAAATTAATGGAATTTCAAAGGAGACCATTTGATAAAGTGCTCGAATTCCTCCTATGAAGGGGTATTTGCTATTTGCAGACCATGATGACAAGACAGTAATAATTGGAAAAAATCCAATCACTGCAAAAACTGCAATTAAGCCCAAGTCAATATTTGCTACAACCCAACCAGGTGCAACGGGAATTAACGCAACAAATGCTGCAGCAGTTCCTATAAACAAAAGCGGTGCTGCAATAAAGATTGGTTTGTCAGCTTTAGCTGGAATGATTATTTCTTTTGAAACTAATTTTAAACCATCAGCCATTAATTGTAAAATTCCTTCAATTTTTCCACAATAAAATGGACCGACCCTTAACTGAAGTTTTGCAAGCATTTTTCTTTCAATAAAAATTACTGAAGCAGCAATTAATACGGCAAATCCAAATCCTGGAAACGCAATAATTCTGAACATGTCAGTTAAGAGAAATGCTTTGAGCATAGGAAGTGCAAGCTCTGGATGGAAAATCCAAGTTAAAGCTAGAAACGGATTGATTAATTCGCTTTGATATACTGGCAGTTGAACAAAAAATAGAACAATAAATAAAATTGGAAGGCCAACTAGTGTGAAAATGACAACAATCCAGAATATATTATCTGTAAGAGATTTGAGGAAATAACTTAATCTAAATTTTGGTGCAAGAATTGACATCTATCTGTCAGCCTCCACTGGCCAATAGTTTAGACTCCAGTAAACTGCTGGCATGTTTCCAAGTTTTTCTCCTTTGAGAAGATATGGTAATGCAATTAGATTTCTAAATGAGGGAACACTGAGTTTTAGTCTGTATGGTTCTGGTTTATTTTTTGAAACAATGTAACATCCAAGAGAACCACGACCTGATTCAGTTCGTTTGTATACTGAAACGTCTCCTCCTTTTGGATTTGGTTTTAGTTTTGTTCGTACAGCGCCGGACTTTGGCATCTTTTCTAATGCTTCACGAATGATGTTGCAACTTTCAAACATGTCTAACCATGGAATTTTAGAGCGGGCATACGAGTCGCCTTCCTTTAGAACAGGAACATTGACATTTAGTTCTTCATAGGCGTCGTAGGGCTCTTTTGTTCTCAAATCAAAGTCAACGCCGCTAGCACGAAGAACAGAGCCGGTAGTACCCAGTCTTATTGCATCTTCTCTTGACAAAACTCCTGTATTTTCTGTTCTGTGAATAAGAATTGGATTGTTATAAAAGATATCCGCATATTCTTTGATGCGTTTTTCAAAATAGTTTACTTGTCTTAGACAAACATCTTCAAAGTTTGCTGGAAGATCATTTCTTACACCACCTGGAACAAAGTAAGCGTGTGTAACTCTAGCACCTGTCATCTTTTCTAAAAGATCAATGAAAAGTTCTCTGTCACCTATTGGCCACATGAACATTGTAGAGTGACCCAAAAAGATTCCATAGATTCCAAGCCAATACAATATGTAAACACATCTGTTTAGCTCAGAAGCAATAACTCTAACATACTTTGCACGCTCTGGAACTTCAGCTCCAATAATTTCTTCTACAGCTAAAACATATGGATAAAGTATGTTACATGAATCATGAATTACTGGTCTTTCAAGATGTGGAATATTTAAGATGTAATTTCTGTATTCAGCCATCTTTTCTTCTCCACGATGAACATATCCTGGATCGGGATCGCAAGCAACAATAAAGTCACCATCAACCTGAACAATAAGTCTCATGTGACCAGAACCTGGATGTTGTGGTCCAACATTTAGAGTCATGATTCTCTCGTCGACTTTTTGTAATTCTAGTCCTGGAGGCAGTTTTGCTGTCATCTTTTATCTTCCCTTTGAATCAAAGTCCTTTCTAAGTGGTGGTAGGTCTGCCCAGTCTTCCGGTAGCAAAAGTCTTCTGTTATCTGGATGACCATCAAAGTAAACACCTAACATTTCAAAACATTCTCTTTCATGAAATTCTACGCTGTAGAAAACTTCTCTAAGACTAGGCAAACGAGTTGAATCGTTTCCGGGATTGGGAGTATCTTCTCTTGGTGCTCTTGTAGCTAATGCAAGAACTTGTCTTGATAGTTTTGGATCGGTGTAATTTCCAAGGTGATAAACAACCTCAATTTCTTTATCAGCAGGAAAATCAACACCTGTAACAGACTCTGCATGGTCAAATCCCAAGTCATCACGAATGAATATGGCGACATCCTTGATGTCTTCTTTTTTTACATTTATTCGAATTCTATCTGGTTTTACAAAGGCAACTTCGGTTTTTTCTCCAAACTTTGCGACAATTTTGTCTGATAAACCTTTTTCAAACTCTGGTAGTTGTTCTTCAGGTTTAGCTGGAAGATCTTTTTTTTCAGGTGCTTTTGTTTCTGGATCTTTAGTTTCAGTATCAGAACTCATTATACAATCTTCCTAGCCTTTGAATTCTTAATTTTCTCTTGCAGTAAAATGCAAGCTTGTATAAGAGTTTCAGGTCTAGGTGGACAGCCAGGTACATACACATCAACAGGTAATATTCCATCAATTCCTGGAAGAACATTGTACGAATCAAAGTACAATCCTCCAGTTATTGCACATGCTCCCATCGCAATGACGTATTTTGGTTCTGGCATCTGATCATATACAAGACGAAGTCGTGGAGCCATTTTTCGTGTGATGGTTCCTTGAACAACAACTAGATCACATTGTCTTAGTGATCCAAATGCTTCAATGATGCCGAATCTCTCAACATCATATCTTGGACCAGATGCAGCACCAAATTCAACACTGCAACAAGCTGTTTCGATGTGTACTGGCCAAAGTGACCAGAGTCTACCCCAATTAAGGGCGTATCCAAGTGGTTTATCGATTGCTCTTTCTAAAATGTCACCAAGTTTAGCAACTAATACGTTAGCATTTTGTGGTGTGATGAGTTCTTTGAGCAATCTAATCCTTTACCTCTCTATACTTTGTAACGGTATATAGGATTACCATATGTCTCGCCTCTGTGATTGATAAAGTGCAAACGCCATTGCACCAAACATTATTGCCAAAAATGCCATGATTGGCAGCGTTGCAGTTCTTGGAAGATTCAAAATTGTACTTCCCCATGCGTACAAGAAAATTGCCATAACATCAAAAATAACAAACATCAAGATGTAGGCATAGTACTGCATCATAAAGTGGGTACGACCTTCCCCCGAGGGGACTTGACCACATTCCATTGGCAGGAATTTTACTGGAGAACTTCCTGTTCTTGGAGCAACCAATCTAGAAATTAGAAAAGCAGGAGCCGTTGCAACTACTGCAAAACCAAACATCATCAATATTGTACTATAGTTACCAAAAAGTTCCCCTACCAAAGTAGCTATGAAACCTGTCGGATAATATAAAAATCTATGCTCAATTTTTTCGATCTCTAATTTTTTGAATAGGAATTTTTTGCAAAGTCCTTAATATGACATGTTATGATTTTTTGCATGGCACTAAATGTTGGTGACAAAGCTCCAAGCTTTGAACTAGTAGACACAGACTTGAAAATGCGAACTTTGGATGAGTTCAAAGGCAAAAAGATTGTGCTGTCGTTTTTTGTAGCTGCCAGCTCGCCAGTGTGTGAAAAAGAATTATGTACATTTCGAGATTCATGGGATGAAATTTCACAACTTGGTGCACAAATCATTGCAATAAGTAACGATGGTCCTTTTGCAAACAAAGCATTCAAAGAAAAACACAACTTTAACTTTCCAATACTTGGTGATTACAAAAGCCAAACAATCAAAGACTATGATATATTGATGCAACATCTTTTACACATAAAAGATTACAATGCAGCAAAACGTTCTGTGTTCATAGTTAAAGAAGATGGTACAATTGGTTACAAATGGGTTTCAGATGATCCGCTAGTAGAACCAAACTATGACGAAATCAAAAACTATCTAAAATCAAACTAAAAAATTTTTTTTATTCTATTTCTGCAATAAGATCGTTTTTTGCAACTGTACCGCCTTCTTTGATCTTTATTGATTTTATTGTTCCATCTTTGTGAGCTTTGACATTAACTTGCATTTTCATTGATTCCAAAGTACAAACTGTATCACCTTTCTTTACACTTGCACCTTCTGCAACTGCAATTGAAAAAACTTTGCCTGGGATTTGGCTTTTTAATGCAATTTCAGAATCTGTATCTCTCCCACCACCAGCATTTTTGTATACAATCTCGTTTAGATTTGCATAACGATTTAGTGTCATTGGAACACCATCAACTATGAGATTCATCTTTGCGGTGCCACTTTCAAGATACTTGACCTTGTGATATTTTTGATCCAAAACAAACTCTATTCCTTCTGAATCCATAGTTAGAATTTTCAGATTTTGTTCTATGTCGTTTAGTTTGATAACATACTCGTTATTTCCAAGATTTTCTACAATTTCTCCGGTGAAAGAGCCCTTAATTTCTTGTATTTTGTATTCCATATTATCAGCTCAGTGTACTCTTCCAACGTGTGTTTTCTTCCGGTGATGACTTTACTCTGCTCTTGAAGTATTCCGAATGAATTACTGCAGCAGCTAATGCGGCTTCTTTGTTTGCTTCTTTGTCTTTTTTGATATCTTCAGAAAGTCTATCGATCATTCCGTATCGTTTCAAAAAGTCAGTTGATAAATCTCCATTTTTGTATTCTTCTGACTTTAGAATTGTTTTGTAAAGTGGAATTGAAGTTTCAACTCCTTGAATATAGAAATCATTTAGTGCATTAAGCATTCGAAGTCTTGATTCTTCAAAAGTTTGTCCCCATGTAATGAGTTTTGCCATCAAAGAGTCATAGAATGGTGAAACAGTACAACCAGAATACAAGTAAGTATCACAACGAACGCCAGGACCTGATGGTATAGAAACTTCAGGAACCGGTCCGGTTGAAGGTGCAAAGTCCAAAAAGGTATCTTCTGCATTAATTCTGCATTCAATAGCATAACCATTCATCTTTAGATCTTTTTGTTTGAATGGAATTTCTTCGCCATTTGCAATATCGATTTGTAATTTTACAAGGTCAAGTCCTGAAACCAGCTCAGTAATTGGATGCTCTACTTGAAGTCTTGCATTAATTTCAATAAAATAAAACTCTCCGTTATCTACACGTAGAAATTCTGCTGTTCCAAGATTAGTATAATCAACGGCATGAGCAGCTTTGACAACTAATTCTCCAATTCTTTCTCTTGTTTCTTGGTCAACAACTGGGGATGGAGTTTGTTCAATTAGTTTTTGATTACGTCTTTGAATGGAGCATTCTCTCTCAAAGATATGTACTGCATTACCATGTTTGTCTCTAGCCATTTGATATTCAATGTGTCGAGTTTTTTCTAGGAATTTTTCTACCAGAATTGCTGATTTTCCAACAGCAGCAATTGATTCAGATGTAACTGTATCATAAGCCTCTTGTAGTTCTTTGTCACTAGTTACTAATCTAATTCCGCGTCCTCCACCACCATAAACTGATTTTAGTAAAACAGGATATCCAATTTCATTTGCAGTTTTTAATGCTTCATCAGCATCTTTTACAAGATCTGGACTTCCCGGTACAGTTGGAACTTTAGCTTTTAGCATGGCAGCTTTGCATTCCATCTTATCACCACAAAGTTTCATGGATGCAGCAGAGGTACCAATGAAATTGATTTTATTTTTTTCACATAGCTTTGCAAAGTCATCATTTTCTGAAAGAAAACCATATCCAGGATGAACTGCATCTGCTCCAGAAGATAACATGACTTCGAGAATTTTTTCTTGATTAAGATAACTTTTTGCTGGAGCACCTTCTCCAATGTGATAAGATTCTGTTGCTTGTTTTACATGAAGTGAGTTTACATCTTCATCTGAATATACTGCAACTGTTTTGATTCCCAATGTTTTGCATGTTCTAATTACTCGAAGAGCAATCTCTCCCCGGTTTGCGATTAGAACTTTCTCAATCATTTGTTCCTCACAAGTTTATGTTGCCGTGTTTTCGTGGTTGTTGCTTGTCACGCTTGTTTGCAAGCATCTCAAGTGCTTTAATCAACATTGGTCTTGTTTCAGCAGGATCAATTACTGCATCAACTGAGCCATGAGATGCTGCAACATATGGGTTTTCGAACTTTTCTGTAAAGCCATCGATGAGTTCTTTCTTTAGGGCTTCAGGATCTTTTGCCTTAGCAAGTTCTTTTCTATTTATGATTTTTACAGCAGCCTCTGCTCCAAGAACTGCAATTCTAGCAGTGGGCCATGCATAGTTAATGTCGGTTCGGAGATTTTTGCTTCCCATAGCAATGTATGCACCACCATATGCTTTTCCAATTACTAGAGTGATTTTTGGAACTGTTGCTTCACAATAAGAAAACAATAGTTTGCTTCCATGTCTGATGATGCCACTATGTTCTTGTTGAGAACCTGGCATGTATCCTGGTGTATCAACAAGTGTGATTAACGGAATGTTAAATGCATCACAGAATCTAATGAATCGTGCAGCCTTGTTTGATGAATCAATATCAAGTGCTCCTGCTAGTGCCATTGGTTGGTTTGCAACAATGCCAGCTACTTTTCCATTAAATCTTCCATAGCCTACAACTACATTTGGTGCAAATAATTCATGAATTTCAAAGAACTCGTGATTATCAACAACAGAGCGAATAATCTCTTTCATGTCGTATGGTTGGAGTGGATTTTCTGGAATGATGTTTATGAGATTGTGATCTAGTCTGTTTGGATCATCATCTGTTTTTACAGTTGGTGGTTCTTGGGTGTTGTTTTGTGGAAGGTATGAGAGAAGTTTTTTGATACAATCAAAACACTCGTATTCATTTTTTACAACAAAGTGTGCAACTCCACTTTTTTCTCCATGAGTCATTGCACCGCCAAGATCTTCAAATGAAATTTCTTCACCAAGAACTGTTTTTACAACATCAGGTCCTGTGACAAACATTGTTCCAGATTTTTCAACCATAATTACAAAATCAGTCATTGCAGGAGAATAAACTGCGCCACCAGCTGATGGTCCAATGCTTGCCGTGATTTGTGGAATGACACCTGAAGCTATTTCGTTGTGATAGAAAATATCTGAAAATCCATCCAAGCTAATTATGCCTTCTTGAATTCTTGCACCACCCGAATCCATTATACCAATTACAGGGCAGCCGATTCGTACTGCATGATCCATTATTTTGCAGATCTTTTGTGCACCCATTTTGCTAAGTGTACCACCAAGAACTGTAAAGTCATAAGCAAAAACGAAAACTTTTCTTCCATCAATCATTCCATAACCACAAACAACACCATCACCAAAGAATTTCTTTTTCTGCATGTCAAACTCGTGATAGTGATGAGTTGTTAGAGCATCAACTTCGGTGAATGTGCCCTCATCTAAGAGCAAATCAATTCTTTCTCTTGCTGTTAGCTTACCTTTTTCATGTTGGGCTGCAATTCTGTCTTGTCCTCCTGCTAGGTCTGCTGTTTTTTTCTTTTTTGTATAATTTTCAATCTTTTCAGAATGCATGCCCAGAGATCTGAAACATGTTTCAACCTATATTAATTTGGTTAGAATTTGATTTCTTTGAGATTTTTTTTTTGTTTGTGAGATTATTTAAAATAATCATAGATTATTGGTAAATCATGAAATTTTTGATTCTGTTTGTAGTTTGTTTATTGTTTGGATTTTCACTAGTATTTAGTCCAGTATTTGGTTATACAGCAAGCAAGTTTGTTTCAGATTACGGCTATGACTTAACTGAAGGGCAAAAAATCAAGGTTCTTGTCAAGGTAAAAGGTGTACCAGAAAGTGAAGATCCTACAAAACGGGCAAAGGAAATTCGCTTTTTACAATCGGCTGTTCTAAAGTTTTGCAACTTTGCAGGGGCTACTAACGTAAAAACTGACACTTGGAATAATGAGTTTACAGCAATTGTTACAACATCACTAGCTCAAGTTTTAGAGGAAAGAAGCGATGTAATTTCAGTTCAAGTAATTGAAACATCATCAGCTCAAACAGAACAGATTACTTCAAAAATTTGGTTAATTACATCTGATGAATTTGGCTGTTCGCCTAAAAATCAAGAGGCCATAGAGTTTTTGCAATCAATAGCCTTTGTTTATCTTTCATTATATGGGGTTAAAAGTGAATTTTCTACTTCTCAGTGTCTTTACATAACACAAATAGAAAATGATCCAGATAATTTTTTGTCTTCAATTGAAAATTATGATTTACCAATAATTATTTTTGATTCAGAAATTTCCTCAGATTTGATTTCAAAACAAAATGATCATCATTACCAAATTTCAGTATATGAAAAGCCTCACATTGTGTTTTGTTATTGTTCAATTCCTGCTAAGAGCCATACAGAAACGTGGGAACTATCACATCAACTATCACATTTTATTTTAGAGTCGTATGGTGAATCAAAAGAGATTTCTGAAGATTGGGTTCATGAGGCTGAAGAAGAATCGGTAAGCTGTGTTAACATAAGAAAACAATATGGTCTTTGTTCAGATAGATGGACTCCTGTTTTTGGGAATTTTCCCATGGAAATGATGACAGTAAAAATTCATCCAGACTATTTTCGTGAACTAGGTTCAATTGATCAATTATTGCTTTCACAAGAACAAAACAAGAAAATTCAACCAGAGTCCGCCTTTAGAAACATGATTTATGATCTAGTTCCAAATGTTGATGTAGAAATAGTGGATTTGAAAATAATTCCAATGGATGATAAGCCAAAAGATCCTTTTGATGATTCTGATGTAATGGTAATTACATTTGAAATTACCAACAGAGGAATTGACTATTTTGTTCTTAGTGATAAAATGTTTAAGATTCTAGTTATGGATCCAAGTTTTCCAGTTGGTGAGGGAAAACCTGAAAGTAGATTCATTATTGAAAATTATTTTACTCTGTATGACGTAGAACTAGAAACTAGATACGACGATTATCCTAACTTGGAAATTTTTGAGGACTGTGAGTACTTGCATGATCGTGTTTTTGAAAATCAGACTGAAACTTACAGTATTTGTTTTGATGTTCTGAGAAAATGGGATAATAAAGTTCTAAACATAGATGGTCCTGAGCATTATTTTCTTACATTAATGGATAATAATCAGTTTAATTCTTGTCCTAATTGCGTTGAAAATTTGTTATCAATGGAAACTAAAATGCCACAATGGTTTGAAAACAATCTTCGTTGGTATGATGAAGGAAAAATATCAAAAGCAGAACTGGAAAATGCAATAAAGTATCTTGAAGCTAAATCATTACACGTTGAAAATACTGATAAATGCTACAGGGAAAAATTTCCCATCGACTGGTCAGGCTGTAATTTGTATGGAAAAGTATTACCAGACATAGATTATAGATATGCAAATCTAAGTAATGCAAACTTGGCAGGAGCTATATTTTCTGGAAAAGATCTTTCTAATGCTAATCTTAGTGGGGCTTTTCTAAAATATGCAGAAATTGATAATGCGAATCTTACAAATGCTGATCTATCAAATGCAAAAATTATTCGTGGTTGGGTAAGAGGTTCTGACCTTTCAAATGCAAACCTTAGTGGAGCATACCTCTGGAATACTGACTTTACATCCTCAAACTTGACAAACGTAAATTTTCAAGATACCACGTTAACATATGCAATTTTAGCTGGAACTGATCTGAAAGATGCAAACCTTGATGGAGCTGGAACTTGGTCTACAAACCTTAATGATTGTTACAATCATCCCATTTGTGAATAAAAAATTGGTGTTAAAAATTTTAATTTGGTTCGATTGTGGAATTTCTATGAGGCCAGAAATTTTATTACTGTTTACAATTGGTTTACTTGGTTTACTGCTGTATACACCAGTTTACGCTGAAAATTTGGGTTTAATTGAAATCAAAAAATGGAGAATGATTAATTCTCCCGAAGTTTGCGGCGACAAGTTATGCGAAGAGCTTGAAGGAGATAGTGGAATTCCTCCATTAAAACAATTCAATGAAGGAATCTCTCTTGAAA